>JBCBZX010000090.1:0-10370 GCA_039815105.1 Pseudomonadota bacterium | reverse complement strand
TGGACCGTCACGTCCGACATGGGCTTCAACCCCGTCTTCCGCATCTTTGGTCTCTTCATGGATAAGATGCTCGGCAAGACCTACGAACTTGGACTGAAAAACATGCAGACCATCGCTTAGGGAGCCAACCGACAAACCAAAACAAAGAGGCGGGCTGAGGCCCGCCTTTCTTGTTTGGGGGCGATCAATCTCGCAAAACGATATTGAGCTTCAACCTGCTGGCGGCGCTTATTGTTCGTATGCGCTGAGATCTTCCGGAGCATGAAGCAGCGTGCCTTCATACTTTGTCAGGTCATCTTCAATTTTCAGCCAAGACAGCTTGCTCTGAAAATTGACGTGGAACGTCGGGGCAAAGTCCTCAGGATGCTCCATCGACGCCGCGTAGAGATGCATGCCGCATGGGTAGTGATCGGCTTCAAAGCCCATTGGTGAACCGCAATGCTTACAGAAATGTCGAAAAACGCTCTTGGAACTTTCAAGGGTTTTCGGCGCATCGCCGGTCCATTCAAAGTTTCGGAGGGGGACACCCAACCATGCAACAATTGGCGCGGCACAGTTTCGGCGGCAATCATCACAATGGCAATAGCAACTCCACGTCGCGTCACCACTGAACTCCCAGCTCGTTTTGCCACACAGGCAATGACCTCGCGTTGACACGCGTTCCCCCAAATATCCAACGGAGCGCATTTTATGCGGGGGTTCGATCTCCGGATACGCAGCAAGAGACAATCCAAGTTCGAAACACGACTGAATGGGCGTCTTGTGAAGGATCAAGGCTGACAAAAGACAAACCGGTCTTTCCGATGTAGCCATCTATTGCGATTACTCGGCGGAGGTCGCTGATCGCTCCACCATCTCCGCTTCGACAGGGCAGCTCGCACAGACCGGACGGTCGCACAAACGGCACACCCTGAATGCGTGACTTTCATCTCTCAACATGGCGCGAAGAATGCGATTGGTGAGCGTTGAAAACTGTGACTTCTCCTGAGGGCTCAACACTTGCAGAGCTGAGCGGAGCCGACCTTGCCGTCGGCCAAGCAAGGTCTCGTGAAGATCTTCGCCCTGTGCGGTGAGCTTCAGAATCACCTTTCTGGCATCCAGCGTCGACTGGGAACGGGACACCAGCCCCTTGGCCTCCAGGCGGGTCACCAGCCGCACTGTGGCAGCGTGCGAAAGCGCTATCGCACTCGATAAATCACTGATGGTCATTTCAGGAGCGTGCCCAAGGTGTCCAATCGCCTCCACCTCAGACTGCACGAAGCCGCTCGTCTGAATCGAGGCGCCAATATCGTCGCTCAGTGCGAGCGCCAACGCTCCAAGTGTGTTTTCGAGAGCTTCATCCATGCCAGATTTTTATATGTATGGCGCATAGACATCAACGTCACAATTATATATGCATTATGCATACATAATGAAGGAACGCTGATATGATCCGTGCCATGAACCGGGAGGACCTTCCGGCCGTTATAGAAGTCGTCAATTCCACCGGGCTCTTCCCGGGTGAGATGCTGAATGGAATGGCGAGCGAAGCTCTGGATGGCAAAAGCGAGACCGAGCGTTGGTACGTTCTGGAAGACGGACATCCGATAGGCGTGGTCTACTTCGCACCCGAACGCATGACGGAGGGCACATGGAACCTCTATTTGATCGCGATCCATGCAGACCGACAGGGAACCGGCGAAGGTTCAAAACTGATTGCGCACGTCGAGAGAAAGCTGGCCGATGAAGGGCATCGGATCCTGCTCGTTGAAACGTCAGGCAATCGTGAGTTTGAACAGACGCGGCAGTTCTACCGAAACAATGGCTACACCGAAGAAGCCCGCATCCGAGAGTTCTACACGACCGGGGAAGACAAGATCGTTTTCTGGAAAAAACTTGGAAAGTGAGCCACCAGGTTAACCGGGTGACATGCCTTCACGCCAAGTCTGGGCTTTGAGCTGCAGTCCGCAACGCTTGCTTAGATATGGGCTGCACGAACGAAACGGCGTTCCGTCACAACCTATGCTAATCTCGCCGGATGCAATTTCGCCTTGGCACAAACAAAGATGACGTCGCTGCGGCGGCTCAGATCGATGCGAGCTTGTCCGGCACGCATGCCAGAACTTCATACCTTCAGACAATTTCCGAGCGCGGCGGTCTGACGCTTGCCGTCGACCGGAACCAAATCGTCGGATTTTGCTGCCTTGATGACCACTACTTCTTCGAAAGAGCTTTCATTTCTCTACTGATTGTGGACGCAAAATTCCGGCGGCGTGGCATCGGGCGGAGCCTGCTTGATGCCGCAACTCTGAGTAAGCCTGAGGTCTGGACTTCGACCAATCGTTCAAACCTCGAGATGCGCAGCCTACTGGACAGTTCAGGCTGGAAATTCTGCGGAGAGATCGACGGTCTGGATGATGGTGATCCAGAGATGATCTTCAGAAAGCTCCGTCCAGCTGGATAGGTGTGGACTCAAAGCCCACAACGACCAACTATCAGGCGGCGCTGCCCATGCCTTCGCGAATGACCTCACGCAAGGCGTCGATGGGTTTCAGTTCGTCGCCATCGGCATAATGCCAAAAAGTCCAGCCATTGCAGGCGTCAAAGCCTTGCACGTGGGCGCCCATGCGGTGGATGGAGCCTGCGGTTTTGGCGTCCACAGACACTGAACCATCAGCCCGGACAACAGCCTGCCAGCGGCGCTTGCTGTCCGATAGGACTGTGCCGACTTCCAAAAGCCCGTTCTCGATCAAGGCTCCAAAGGGCACACGCGGCGCGGCGCGCTTGCCGGTGGACACTTTCAGCGCCACGCCTTCGCCGGCGGTGATATGGTCAATACGCGCCTTAGCCACATCGATATAGCTTTGTTCCCGTTCAATGCCGATGAAGTGGCGGCCAAGCTTTTTGGCCACGGCACCCGTGGTGCCCGACCCGAAGAAAGGATCAAGCACCACGTCACCAGGGTTCGACGCCGCCATCAGAATGCGGTGCAGCAGGGCTTCAGGCTTCTGCGTCGGGTGCGCTTTGCGCCCGTCCTCATCCTTGATGCGCTCATGGCCTGTGCAAATGGGAAACAGCCAGTCGGAACGCATTTGGAGGTCGTCATTCGCCATTTTCAGGGCTTCGTAATTAAACGTATAGCCCTTCCCCATCTGGTTTCTGGAGGCCCAGATGAGGGTTTCGTGGGCGTTGGCGAAACGGCGCCCGCGAAAATTCGGCATCGGATTGGTCTTGCGCCAAACGATGTCATTGAGGATCCACCAGCCCTGATCTTGAAGGCTGGTGCCGACGCGGAAAATATTGTGGTACGAACCGATAACGAAGATCGTGCCCGTGGGCTTGAGCACCCGCTTGGCGGCCAGCAGCCAAGCTTTGGTGAAGGCATCATAGGCTTCGAAACTGTCAAACTGGTCCCAGGCATCATCCACCGCATCCACCTGGCTCTGGTCGGGACGGGCAAGCTCGCCTTGCAGCTGCAGATTGTAGGGCGGGTCAGCGAAAATCATGTCCACCGACCCCTCAGGCAGCGACGCCATATGCGCCACGCAGTCACCCTTTAGAATGACGTCGCGCGGCAACTCCGTTTGTGGGAGTGGCGTGTTGATGGAAGGCGCAGCCCCAATATTTGGAAGCGCATCGGTCTTTTTTGCAGCCGTTCTGGCGGACATGGCGGAACTCATTACTGTGACCCGTGATTTCTTCTCCACCATGGTTACCCATCGCGGTTAAGCCCGCGTTCAGAAGCGTGGTTAACGTTTGCCGTGGAAACATGGTGAACAAGCTGTTACGCCGCGCGGAACACTCACCGAACGGATTCTTCCCATGGCCCCCATAGACCTGATAATTTTCGACTGTGATGGTGTGCTGGTGGACTCAGAGATCATCGCCGCCAAGGTGGAGGCGGAAGCCTTCACCGCTTGGGGTTATGAAATTGACTGGCACGATTTTGCAGCGCGGTTTGCCGGCATGACCACAGAAAACATCATTCAGGCGGTTGCCGACGAGATGGATAGGCCGGTCGAAGCCAGCCTGTATGACGACATCCAGGCGGAGATTGACGAACGATTGGCCAATGAACTGCAGATCATAGACGGAGTCGGCGCGGCCCTGGATCGGCTGGAAACACCCCGGTGCATCTGTTCCAACTCCTCTGACGAACGCCTAACCATGGAGCTTCGTAAGGTCGGATTGTTGGACCGGTTCAAGCCCTATATTTTCTCGTCCAAAACCGTGGGGGACAAGGAGCCCAAGCCCTCACCGTCAGTGTTTACGTTTGCGCTGAGTGAATTTGGCGCACAGGGCCGCCATGCGGTGGTGATTGAAGACAGCCACCATGGCGTTGCTGGCGCCCGCGCCGCCGGGTGCCGCGTCATCGGCTTCACCGGTGCGGGCCACACCTATCCCGGCCACGCAGAACAATTGATGGATGCAGGCGCTGAAACTGTGATCGCGAAAATGAGCTCTTTGCCCGCCACTCTGGCCGCCATGGCGCAATGGGATGGTGATCTTTAACGGGCCGGCAGAGCGGAAGAACAACCGAACGCGACGCTAGCTGCGGGCTGGCGGCCCAGAGTCAAACCCGACCAAGATCTTGTAGTTGCGGCGGGTTGGTGCGGGAACACGTACATCTTGCACGAACTGAAAACGCGTCGCGCCACTTGTGTCGGCAATGCTCGCCGGCTCCTTGTAGAGTTCAGAGAAGAGCACACCATCACTCGATCTGACGGCGATGCGGATCGGAAGGTTCGACGTGCCCGGCTCGCCGGTTGGCCCGGTGATCACCCGGCCCCTCGCACCAACACTCAGGACAATCTGATTGCCCTCGACACGGCAGGACCGAACGGCCTCAAGCATGGTGGCCTGGAAACGCAATTTTTCAGGATCGCCTCTGCGGCCGCTGCCGAAATCTTCATAATAGGGCTCCAGCAGTTCCAGCTGTGGGCAATAGTCCCGCAACACGGTGGGAGGCGCACTGGCAATTGCAACCTGGCTGTCAGTGCCGCCCTGCAGCGAGCTGTCATTGGCGATATTCTCCAGAGCTTTGCCTCCAGACGACTGGCATGCAGCCAGCCCCAGCAATGCAAAAGCGCATGTGCCGGCAAGGCATATGGACTTGAACTGGTGTGGAACCTGGAAATTGAACGCCATAAGACTCACCAAACACTTGTTCTAACGGCTGCAACCTTTCTAATGGCCAGCCCGAGACCGTGATCTATTGGAGCAATATGGCGAAAAGAGCAAACCGGTGCTAGAGGCTCTCAAAACTGCCCTTTTTACGAACCGGGCACAACTTCTAAGCTGGCTCCATTCTGCCCATTTGGACGACATTGACCGTGAAATATGTATCGACACGGGGCCACGCCCCCGACCTTGGCTTTTGCGATGTTCTGCTAACCGGGCTTGCCCGTGACGGCGGCCTGTATGTGCCAGACGTTTGGCCGATACTGGACGACACCACCATCCGCGCATTCCGAGGCATGCCTTACGCCCAGGTTGCAAAAACCGTGCTGTGGCCCTTCGTTGATGGCGAGATTGAACGGCCTGCGTTTGAGGCGATGGTGGATGAAGCCTACGCCACTTTCCGCCATCCGGCGGTGTGTCCGCTGGTGCAGGTGGGCGAGCGTGATTTCATTCTAGAGCTCTTCCATGGCCCAACCCTGGCATTCAAGGATGTCGCGATGCAGCTCCTGGCACGGCTCATGGACCATGTGCTGGGCCAGCGTAACGCCAGAGCCACCGTTGTGGGTGCCACGTCGGGCGACACTGGCGGGGCGGCGATTGACGCGTTCAAAGGCCGCGACCGGGCGGATATGTTCATCCTCTTCCCCCATGGCCGGGTGTCGGAAGTGCAGCGGCGACAGATGACCACCGTGCTGGACCAGGGCGTCCATGCGGTGGCCATTGAAGGCAATTTCGACGATTGCCAAGATCTGGTGAAAGCCATGTTCAACGATCACCGCTTCCGCGATGGTGTCGGCCTGTCGGGCGTGAACTCCATCAATTGGGCGCGCATCATGGCGCAAGTGGTCTATTATTTCACCGCAGCCGCCAGCTTGGGTGCACCAGATCGCCCTGTGAGCTTTTCAGTTCCGACGGGCAACTTTGGCGATGTGTTCGCTGGCTATGTCGCCAAACGCATGGGGTTGAACGCGTCGATTGAAGCGCTGACGGTTGCCACCAACCGCAACGACATTCTTGCCCGCTGCCTCGCCACCGGGCGTTATGAGAAGCTTGGTGTGGAAGCGTCCCATTCCCCTTCCATGGATATTGAAGTTTCGTCGAATTTTGAGCGGCTTCTATATTTCGCCCACAATCGCGACGCGCAGATCGTACGAGATCTGATGGATCGGCTGAAACAGTCCGGCGCTTTCGACATTGAGGCGGTGCCTTTGGCTGCCATCCGCTCGGAATTTGTGGCGGGGGCTTGCTCGGAAGATGAAACACTAGCCCTGATCAAGCGCGTTTATGACGATGCCGGCTATCTGCTCGACCCCCACACAGCCGTGGGCCTGAAAGTGGCGGAAGATGCTAAGGCCCAAGCAACCCTGCGCATCACGCTGGGCACCGCCCACCCGGCTAAATTCCCGGATTCGGTGGAGCGCGCAGTGGGCCACCGCCCAGGCCTGCCCCATTGGCTCAGCGATCTTATGGAGCGTGAGGAGCGGTTCGACGTGCTGCCTAACGATCTTGATACGCTGCAAACCTATATCCGCCAGCGCTCCCGCGCCGCACAAACCACCGTTTGAGCTATGCCCACCATGTTGATGGACGCCGCCCACCCGATTGTGCCAAGGTTTTGTCATGTCAGTTGAAGTTACAGTTCTGCCCAATGGGCTCTCCGTCGTCACACAATCCATGCAGCATCTGGAAAGCGCCGCCCTTTCAGTTTGGGTGAAAGCAGGCTCCCGCAATGAGGATGACAATTCCCACGGCGTGGCTCATTTTTTGGAGCACATGGCGTTCAAGGGCACGGACCGGCGCACAGCAGGCGGCATTGCCGATGAGATCGAAAGCGTGGGTGGCGATTTGAACGCCGGCACATCCATAGAGACGACTTCCTACTACGCCCGTGTGCTGCGCGATGATGTTGAGCTTGGGCTGGATATTCTCTCGGACATTCTCCTCAACTCCAAGTTCGACGCCGAAGAAGTCGCCCGCGAGCAGCACGTCATCTTGCAGGAGATCGGGGCCAGCCACGACAATCCCGACGATGTGGTGTTTGAAAACTTCATGGAAACTGCGTTCGGTGGCCAGCCGCTGGGCAGACCTATACTTGGCACCGCGCAAACTGTGTCCGGCTTCAGCCGTGACGACATGCTGCAATATTTGCAGCAGCACTATCGCGGGCCACAAATGGTGGTGGCCTGTGCCGGTGCCGTGGAACACGAGCAATTCGTCGCCATGGTCCGCGCGCGCTTTTCTGAGGTCACTCCGGAGATCGATGAGCCACCGGTTCCAGCCGTTTATACAGGCGGCGAAAGCATCGTCCTTAAGGACACCCAGGAAGCCCATGTGCTCATCGGCTTTCCCGGCCGCGCCTACCACGTGCGGGACTATTACGCTTCCCAGCTTCTGGCACAGATCATGGGCGGCGGCATGTCGTCCCGCCTGTTTCAAGAAATCCGCGAAAAGCATGGCCTATGCTATTCGATCTACGCTTTTCACTGGAGCTTCTCGGACACCGGCGTTTTTGGCATTCACGCTGCCACCGGTCCTGAGGACAATGGAGAACTGGTACGCCTCATCGTTCAGGAATTACGCCGCGCGGCGGACGATATCAGCCAGCATGAGATTGACCGCGCCCGGGCTCAGGTTCGCGCAAGCCTGATGATGAGTATGGAAAGCCCAGCGTCCCGCGCGGGCCAGATTGCGCGCCAGGTCTTATTGTTTGGCCGCCCCGTCACCAATGAAGAATTGATGGATCGTCTCAACGCCCTCACACCGGAACGCTTGCGTGATTTGGCACATCGGACTTTCCGTTCGCCCGAAATCACATTGGCTGCTTTGGGGCCGGTTCAGGAAATGCCGTCGCGGGCTGAGCTGATAAGCGCCTTGTCGGCCGATGATTCCAGTCTGGAAGCTGCCCAATAATCCCAGGCCAATAGTTCTAAGCCAATAAATCTCAGGATGGGCATCGGCCATGGTTGCACGGCTCTTAGACTGGCTTGGAAGATCCATTGCCCCGGAGAACACGGCGATCCTGCGCAGTGGCGACCTCATCCTCCGATCCCCACGGCCATGCGATCATGGTCAATGGGTGCAATTGCGCATGGCCAGCCAGCTGTTCCTGCAACCCTATGAGCCGCTATGGCCAGAAGATGATCTCAAACCGGCCGCTTGGACCCGTCGCCTGAAGCGGTACAGGCGCGATGCCAGCCTGAAGCTTGGCTATGTGTGGCTGATCTGGCGCCAGACCGGCGGCGAGGAAGAGCTGGTTGGCGGCGTGTCCCTGACGGGAGTCAGATATGGTGTCATGCAAGCCGGCACATTGGGATATTGGATCGGCCAACCCTTTGCCCGGCAAGCCATTGCCACAAGAGCCGTGCAAGCGGTCATCGACCACGCCCATGCCAATCTCCGCCTAAGCCGCATCGAGGCCGCGACGCTACCCGACAATGAGGCATCCATGGGCCTGTTGCGAAAGCTGGGCTTTGAGCAGGAGGGATTGGCCGTCGATTATTTGCGCATCAACGGCAGGTGGCGGGACCATGCCCTGTTTGCCCGGACGCGACGAAACGGAGGGCATTAGAGTTGACGGGATATTGGAGTGCTTGGACGGCACGGCCAGCTCGCACCCGCAAAACCGCCGCAAACCAACAGCAAACCCTTTGTTGAAATATGGGATGGGCAAAAGTGGCGTTTACCGCTTACCCAGCGCCAACTTGGCGTGAGCCCGCATTGCGGTTAGGACTGCTTACCCGGCACGTCCGGAGGCATGGCCCAAATGTTCCACGGGTTCGTTTGCATGCGCAGAACAGTGTAGAGTTTGAGTTTATGGGCAGGGCTTTCGAGGGATACGTGAACCAGCGGCCATCAGCACAAGATCAGCTTACCCGCACCGCGGCACGCCTGCCGACATTTGGCATGCCGACCCGTCGCGGCCCAATTAATTTGTTGGCTGACCAGGGGACATCTGTGTCGGCCGCAAGGGCATTGGTACTGCTGGTCAACTTGGTGGTGATGTCACTCGCGCTTACCATCGGGGCGGCCAATGCATTGGAACCTGTCGGTCTTTCTCTTGATCAGAAGGCAATCTCAATCGGCCCCGTCATTGAGCGATACTCCAGTGAAGGCGCTGTTTCCGTGTCCACAGCTCCGGACGCCAATGGTGTCGTAAGGCGCATTCAAGTGCGCTCCACACGTGCAACTGCGGAGGAAGGAGCGGAGGCTGCCACGCGCCATTGGGCGGCGTTTGCCCTGTCCAACCCGTCGGACGAGCAGTTTGACCGACTGATCGTTGCTCCACATTATCGGCAACCGGGTTCCGGCATCATCTGGCCTGACCTTGGCGCAGACAGGATCGTTGAAATCACGCCGTCCGAGGGCTTTAGCCTCACCCGCGTACCCAGCCCAGATGCAGATGTGTTTCTGGTCACCATGGACCCCGGCGCGACGATCACTTTTGTGGCCGAGTTGAACACCTTCAACCTGCCAGCCCTGACTGTATGGGAACCGGACACTTACGAAGCGACCGTCAATTCCTACACGCTCTATAACGGCATCGTGCTCGGCATTGCCGGTCTGTTGGCCGTCTTCCTCACCATCCTTTTCGTGGTCAAAGGCTCCGCCATGTTCCCGGCCACCGCCGCGTTGGCCTGGGCAGTCCTTGTCTATGTGGCAGTGGATTTCGGCTTCATCAGCCGCATCACAGGGCTTGTGGGCGATGAATTGCGCATTTGGCGTGCAGGTTCCGAA
Organism: Pseudomonadota bacterium; assembly: GCA_039815105.1. GTDB lineage: Bacteria > Pseudomonadota > Alphaproteobacteria > Rhizobiales > Rhizobiaceae > JBCBXA01. Next base: position 476 of record JBCBZX010000090.1, on the reverse strand, counting down.
ATCCTGCTGTCCGCAGGGCTGGTGATCTTCATCTTCGCCTATCTCAATCTCAACCGGTGGCATGTGAGGTTTGCTTATTTTGCCACAGGCTGGGTGATGTCGCTGGGTATCTTGGCGGTGGTTGCCCTGTTTGAGCCCGAGATCGCCGCGGGCATTGCAAGACTTTCATTTGCAACCACCCTGCTCGCAGGCACGGGGCTCATCGGCTATTTTCTATTCCAGAAATATGACCGTGCCATCATGCTCATTCCCGCTTGGACGCTCGCCCTGTTTTGGCTGACCGGCGGGTTCCTGACGGCATCTGGGCGGCTCGGGTCGGCCAATACGCCCCGGTGGCATTCGTCTACCTGCTCTGGCTGTCGGTGTTCATCGTGGCCCAGATGCTGCTGACCAACACCGTGGAGGAGAAGAGCAACCGCATCATTGAGGTGCTCCTGTCCTCGGTGTCCCCCACCCAGCTGATGTCCGGCAAGATC
>JBCBZX010000146.1:0-7490 GCA_039815105.1 Pseudomonadota bacterium | reverse complement strand
GTCAGCCATAGAAGAATTGCTGGCCAACCGCTTCGGCGAAGAGTGCTAGCCCCATTTCGTTCTGCGGGCCGTTTGTAAGCATAATGATATCTTTATGCAGCGCTTGCTGCGCCGTCTGGGTTTTGCTAGGAGCGTCCCGAAGCCGATCGCCAGAGTTTGAACTCATCGGAGTGCATGGCGAGACGACACATCCATAAAATTTGGCGGGCCGCGCGACTGATTGCTGGCCCGTCCGTTTTAGCCTCAGTCAAATTGGACAGATCATGACCGCCAGCCACCCAGATAACGCCCCCTACATCGTCAAAGATATTTCTCTGGCTTCCTTTGGCCGTAAGGAATTGGACATTGCCGAAACAGAAATGCCCGGCCTGATGTCCCTGCGCGAAGAATATGGGTCTTCGCAGCCCCTCAAGGGTGCCCGTATCGTAGGTTCTCTGCACATGACCATTCAAACCGGCGTGTTGATCGAAACATTGACCGCTCTTGGTGCAGATGTGCGTTGGGCTTCGTGCAACATTTTCTCCACCCAGGACCATGCTGCCGCAGCGATTGCTGAAGGCGGCGTGCCGGTGTTTGCGATTAAAGGTCAGAGCCTGGAAGAGCATTGGGACTATGCGGACCGTTCGTTCCAGTTTGAAGATGGCCCCAACCTGATCCTCGACGATGGTGGCGACGCCACGCTCTACATTCTGCTCGGTGCCCGTGCCGAAGCCGGCGAGGACATTATTCCTGTGCCGTCTTCCGAAGAGGAAGAAGTCATCAAAGCGCAAATCCAAAAGCGCATGGCCCAGAGCCCGGGCTGGTTCACCAAAATGCGCGATCAGATTGTCGGCGTGTCAGAAGAGACCACAACCGGTGTCCATCGCCTCTATGAGTTGGTGAAGCAGGGTCAGCTGCCATTCCCGGCCATCAACGTGAACGACTCCGTCACCAAGTCGAAATTCGACAACAAATATGGCTGTAAGGAATCGCTGGTGGACGGCATTCGCCGCGCCACCGATACCATGATGGCAGGCAAGACTGCCGTTGTTTGCGGCTATGGCGATGTGGGCAAGGGGTCTGCCGCCTCCCTGCGTGGCGCCGGTGCCCGCGTGAAAGTGACGGAAATCGACCCGATCTGCGCGCTGCAGGCCGCCATGGATGGTTTCGAAGTCACTACCTTGGAAGACACTGTCGCGGACGCTGACATTTTCATCACCACGACCGGCAACAAAGACATCATCCGTATTGAGCATATGCGTGAGATGAAGGATATGGCCATCGTCGGTAATATTGGTCACTTCGACAATGAGATTCAGGTGGCAAACCTGCGCAACCTCAAGATGACCAATATCAAAGATCAGGTGGACATGTATGAAATGCCGTCGGGCAACCGCATGATCCTGCTCAGCCAGGGCCGTTTGCTCAACCTCGGCAATGCCACAGGTCATCCGTCCTTTGTGATGTCCGCATCATTTACCAACCAGGTGCTGGCGCAAATTGAGCTGTGGACCAAGAATGATGAGTACGAGAACAAGGTCTACATCTTGCCCAAGCATCTCGACGAGAAGGTCGCGCGCCTGCATCTCGAGAAGATCGGTGCAAAGCTAACCGAGCTGGAAAAAGATCAGGCAGACTATATCGGCGTGACGGTTGAAGGCCCCTATAAACCAGAGCACTACCGCTACTAGGTCCATTTGCGCCGAATATGCGGATCGCCGACAATAGCTGTCGGCGTTCCGGTGCTGAAGATGAAGCAGTCAACTGGCCCGTCCCATGACATTGGGGCGGGCCAGCTTCGTTTCGGCCTGCCACGCGGTATCAATCTTTTCCGCAGGCTTTTCCCCAACCATGCTTCCGGCGCGAATCCGCATTCTGTATGTTCAAACGAATCAGTGCGTCGCGTGCTGAATGTGTCTTCGCCACTGGGGCTTTGGTGGGCGGCGAAAAGCGGGAAGGGTTGCGTTGATGTCGAAAACGGCGGGTGAAAACGCGGCACCTTTGCGTCGCTTTGCCGGCGTCGGCCGGTTTCTTGCCACCACGGCTCTCACGGTTCTTTCACCAATTGCTTTTCTGCAAACCGGTTTTTCCGGCGTTGCCCGTGCACAGACCCAGGCTGCGCAAGCTGACGTCGCTGCAAACCCCGTATCGACCATCATTTCCAGCCTGAATTTGGAAGCCACCAATGTTGTGACGACATCGGTTTTTCTGGGGTCGACCATGTTTGCGCTGTTTGCAGCGCTGGTGGTGGTGCGAGAGCGCGGACGTGCCGTGCGGGAGTCTGAGGCGCTGAAAGATCAGCTGGCCGATCTGCGCGCCGCCAATGAACAGGCCTCTGCCCTGACCGACGTGGATGATCAAAGGCTGGTTTTGTGGCGTGACGCCAATGCCGAACCCATCATTATGGGCGATTTGCCCGCCCCAACCGGTGTTCCTGTGGATCGCGCTAAATTTCTGGGTTTCGGACTTTGGCTGACGCCCGACAGCGCCGGCGCAATCGAGGCGGCCATAGATCGTTTGCGGCGCCGTGCCGAGGGGTTCGACCTGTCCCTGCGTACAGCCACCGGAGCCTTTTTGGAGGCGCAGGGCCGAACGTCCGGCAGCGCGGCCTTTGTGCGATTTGTGGACCTGACGGGCGACCGGGCCATGCTGGCATCCTTGGAGGCCGATCATCGCCAATTGTCAGCAACACTTGAGACGGTCCAAACGCTCATTCAACAGATCGACGTGCCCGCATGGGTGCGAAATCGCGACGGCAGGCTGAGCTGGGTCAATGAGGCTTATCTCAAGGCCGTCGGCGCGCCCAGCATTGACGATGTGGTGGCAAAGGAGACCGAGCTTCTTGCGCCGGAAGACCGTTCGCAGGCTGCTCAATTGCTGGCCGAGAAGGGCGTTTATCGTAAGCGGCTGACAACGATAATGGGTGGCCATAGGCGGCGGATCGATGTGACGGAATGCGTCGCGCCGGATGGCAAAGCGGGGCTGGCCGTGGATGTCACGGAGGCGGAGGAAGCCCGGGCGAACATGGAGAGGCAACGGGTGGCGCAGGCCCAGACTCTCGATCGCATTTCATCAGCGGTCGCGCATTTCGACGTGGCCCGAACCCTGACTGCCTACAATGAGGCCTTTGCAAGCCTTTGGGGCCTGCCGCCGGACATGTTGGACGCGCAACCAACCCACGATGCCATCATGGAACGACTGCGCAACGACAAAACTCTGTTTGAGCCACGGGACTGGCGCAAATGGAAAGAAGAGTTTCTTGCGGTCTACGATGACACCGAGCCGTTTGAAACCCTGATGCATCTGCCTGACGGGCGCACGGTCCATGTTATCGCAACGCCGCAGCGCGGCGGCGGCGTAACATGGGTTTTTGAGAATTTGACGGACAAACTGGCGCTGGAAGGCCAGTTGAGCACGCTCACCAAAATTCAGGGTGAAACGCTTGAACACCTTGCGGAGGGCGTGGCTGTTTTTGGTGGTGATGGGCGGTTAATCCTGTCCAACTCCGCGTTTGGCACCATGTGGGGGTTGGAAGATCAGCAACGGGCGGCAGGGAGCCACATTTCCGAGATCGCCGAACAGGTGTCCGACGCCGGCGTCGACACCCAGTCCTGGTTGACCTTTGCCAGCGAAATCACCGCATTGCGAGACACCCGAATTGGCTCTGAGCGACGGATCAATCTGGAGCGGACGGCAGCCGACGGTTCTGCACTCGCGACCCAGACCTACCATTGCGTCATCGTGCCTTTGCCCGATGCGCAGACTATGATCACATTCGTCAACATCACCGATTCCGTGAACGTGGCCCACGCACTGACCGAGCGCAACGAAGCACTGGAAGCCGCTGAAGTGCTTAAGAACGCATTTGTGGCCAATATGAGCTACGAATTGCGCACCCTGCTGACGTCGATCCGCGGCTTCACAGAGGTTCTGCTATCCGAAGCCTTGGGGTCTCTCAATGAACGCCAGACCGAATATATGGCGGACGTCCATTTGTCCTCGGGCAAGCTGGAACTCATTGTCGACTCCATGCTTGACCTGGCCTCCATTGATGCCGGTTTGATTGAGCTTGATGTAAAGCGCGTCGAGCTGGCTCCGCTTTGCGGAGCGATGAACGAACGGTTCAAAAGCCAGCTGCAGGAGAACGATCTGAACCTGATTTGCCGGATGGGAGATGTCAGCGCCATGGCGGACCCCCATCGGTTGCAACAGGTGCTCGATCAAGTGGTCAGCAATGCCATTCGATATTCGCCCAAGGGCGGCGAAATCCGCCTGACGGCTGAACAAACCGCCGATCAAACCGTGATCGTGGTGGAAGATGATGGACCAGGCATTCCAGACGAATTCGCCACCCAGGCATTTGCGCGATTTGAGGGCCGAAACACTGTCACCGCTCGCAAGGGAGCGGGGCTTGGTCTTGCTCTGGTCAATGGCCTGATGGAACTACATGGCGGCGAGGTGAAACTCGTCAGCGGCAATGATTTGGGCAGTGATGAGAGAAGCGGCGGCACCCGCATTATCTGTTCGTTCCCCAATCAGCCGCCGGGGACCCAGAATGTTTCCGCAAACCTGAAACTCGCTGCAAGCTGACGTGACGGACGCTCTTCCGGAATTGGAGCTTTGTGATCAAGCGGCCACCGAGCGCCTCGCCCAAGACCTCGCCCTAGCCCTGGCTCCTGGCGATTTGGTGTTCCTCATCGGTGATTTGGGCGCTGGTAAGACCACCTTTGCCCGCGCACTGCTGCGGTCGCTCGCCGATGACCTCCTGTTTGAGGTGCCGAGCCCGACCTTCACTCTGGTGCAATCCTATGACGAATTGCCGGTGCCCGTCCTCCATGCGGACCTGTATCGTGTGGGGGATCCTGAGGAGGTGCTGGAACTGGGGTTTGATGAAGCCTTGCAGACCCATGCCATTTTGGTGGAATGGCCGGGCAATGGTGACCCAGAACTGCCCCGCCCTGATCTCACCATTACAATGTCTGGCGGCGAAACCGACCGCCGAGAGGTTGAGTTTCAATTCTCCAGCCCCGACCTGGAGAGCCGTTGGAAGCGGTCCGCCGATATTCGGGCGTTCATAGAGGGATTGCGACCATCTGTTGCTGGGACCAGTGGCAGCAGTAACCGAGCCCGTTTGTTGGGTGACGCGTCTGCGCGAAGTTATGAGATTGTGCGCAATGATGCTGAAAAGCTGGTGTTGATGAACGATCCGGCTTTGCCCGCGTCGCCGGAAACCGAGCCACTCCGAGCCTATGCCGCTGCCTTCCACCTCGCCACTGATGTCCGCCCGTTTGTCGCAATTGGGCAGTTGTTGGTCGACCGCCAATTGTCTGCGCCAACCTTGATCGGTGCCGATATGGATGCCGGGCTTCTGCTGCTGTCTCACCTGGGACAGGAGCGCATCGTTGACGCCGCCGGTGCACCAATACCCAAACGCTATATTGCGGCGGCGGAATGCTTGGCGGACATGCACGCACAGACCTGGCCCGCAAACGCACCACTGCCGGACGGGACCACCCATGCCATCCCTCGCTTTGATGTGGGTGCCATGCGTGTTGGCCTGTCTCTGTTGCCCGATTGGTGGGGTCGCGAGAACCAATTGTCCGCGTCGGAGGTAAAGCGTTTTTACGACCTTTGGGAGCCCATTTTTGAGACATTTCAAAGCGGCTATGACGATCTGGTGCTGCGTGACTACCACTCTCCCAACATTATCTGGCAGGAGGGGCAAAAGGGGGCGGGCCGTATAGGCCTCATCGATTTCCAGGACGCGGTCATCGGTCCCGGCGCGTATGACCTAGCGTCATTGGTGCGAGATGCAAGGGTGACAATTCCCGAGAAACTTCAAACCGAGCTGCTTGGTGCCTATTGCAACCGAGCATCGCAATTGATCGACAGTTTTGATGAGCAGCGGCTCCGCCGAGATGTGGCCGCCCTTGCGGCGTTCCGGTCTTCGCGGCTGCTTGGTCTTTGGGTGCGTCTTGATCTCAGAGATGGTAAGCCGAACTATCGAAAGCATGAGGCCCGCACAAAGGACTATCTTGTGCAATCGCTGGCCCATCCTGATTTGGCTGAACTCCGTGAGTGGTATGTGCGCAATGGGGTTGTGAGCGATGGCTGAGCGTCTGACCCATGCCATGGTGCTGGCGGCCGGCCTTGGCACCCGCATGCGACCCATCACCAATACCATCCCCAAACCTTTGATCGAAGTGGGTGGGCGCGCCATTCTTGACCGCAATATCGACCGGCTCCACGCCCACGGCGTCCACAACGTTGCCGTGAATGGCCATCATCTGATGGCAAAGATGCAGCACCATGTGTCATCATGGTCAGACGAGAATTTGGTGTTCAGCCCGGAACCGCACTTGCTTGATCAAGGGGGCGGCATTCGTGCAGCGCTGCCCCATTTGGGATCCAGAGATTTCTTCATACTCAATGGCGATGCGTTCTGGGTTGATACGGATGGCAAGAGCGCCCTCGCAGCGCTTGAAGCGGTCTGGAATCGCGACACGATGGATTTTCTCTTGCTGGTCGTGCCAACCGAACGCGCAACTGGCTATGATGGCGCGGGGGACTTTTTTCGTGATAAAGCGGGTGCATTGACGTTCCGTGGCACCGCACAGAGCGCGCCCTTCGTCTATACGGGCGTCGCCATTTTCTCGCGTGCCGTCATGCAAGCGCAGACCGAACGCATCTTCCCGCTTGTGCCTCTGTTCCGGCAGGCGGCAGCTGCAGGTCGCCTGTTTGGCGTTGAACTGGCGGGTCATTGGTTCCACATCGGAACACCGCCCGCTATTTCGGGCGCGGAGACAGCTATGCGCCGCCTCGGGATCGCCGATTGATGGCAGGCGATGGCACTCAGCGCGACCGGCCATCATCCCTTGCGGCAAACGTGCTGAATGTGCCGCCTGGCGTGCCTTTTCTCCCTGCGTTGGCAGATGCGTTGCTTGAGGGGCGGTTGGTGCCGGGTTGGGAGATGCGATCCCCTATGGATTTGCCGCAGGTCACTATCTTCCTGCCGACCCGCCGGGCCGCACGACATCTGGCAGAGGTTTTGCGGGCGCGGATTGGTGGCACGGTCTTGCTGCCATCCATCAGGCCGTTGGGCGATGTGCAGGACGATCTGGCCATTGGCGCTGATACAGACGGCCTGCAATCATTTGAGCTGGATCCGGTTATGCCCACCATGGAGCGCCGCCTTCTGCTGACCGAACTGGTTCTCAAATGGCGCCGTGCCCAGCATCGAACAGAACTGGCCGAAAAGGGTGAAGGCGCGTTGTCTATTCCATCTTCCCCTGCGGATGCCGCGGGACTGGCGGCAGACTTGGCAGCATTGATGGATCAGGTGGCCACCGAAGAGGTAAGCTGGGACGGGCTCGGCGGTCTGGTCCCCGACAGTGATGAGTTCACGCAATGGTGGGATATCACTACTCGTTTTTTGTCCATCGCGGTGACCGCATGGCCAAATGTTCTCGCCGCCCGCGGCATGACCGATCCAGCCGACCATCGACGCGCTG
>JBCBZX010000294.1:0-3909 GCA_039815105.1 Pseudomonadota bacterium | reverse complement strand
GCTTACTTTAACGACGCCCAGCGCCAGGCGACCAAAGATGCGGGTAAGATTGCCGGCCTTGAAGTGCTGCGCATCATCAACGAGCCAACCGCTGCTGCCCTGTCCTACGGCCTGGACAAAAATGACGGCAAAACCATTGCGGTTTACGACCTCGGCGGCGGCACGTTTGACGTGTCCATCCTTGAGATCGGTGATGGCGTGTTTGAAGTGAAGAGCACCAATGGGGATACATTCCTCGGCGGTGAAGACTTCGACATGGTGCTGGTGGACTATCTGGCAGGCGAATTCAAAAAAGACCAAGGCATCGACCTCAAGGGCGACAAGTTGGCCCTTCAGCGCCTTAAGGAAGCTGCCGAGAAGGCCAAGATCGAGCTGTCCTCTTCGACGCAGACCGAGATCAACCTGCCGTTCATCACGGCGGATGCATCGGGTCCGAAACACCTCACGCTCAAGCTGACCCGCGCAAAGCTGGAAAGCCTGGTGGAGAAACTGATCAAGCGCACCGTTGACCCGATGAAAGCCGCATTGAAAGATGCCGGCCTGGCGGCTTCGGACATTGATGAAGTTGTCCTGGTGGGTGGCATGACCCGCATGCCCAAGGTGCAGGAGACGGTGAAATCATTCTTCGGCAAGGAGCCCCATAAGGGTGTGAACCCCGACGAAGTGGTGGCCATGGGTGCTGCCATTCAGGCTGGCGTTTTGCAGGGCGATGTGAAAGACGTGCTGCTGCTGGACGTGACGCCCCTGTCTCTGGGCATCGAAACGCTTGGCGGCGTGTTCACACGCCTGATCGACCGCAACACGACAATCCCTACCAAGAAGAGCCAGGTGTTCTCCACGGCCGAAGACAACCAAAACGCCGTGACCATCCGTGTTGCCCAGGGCGAGCGCGAAATGGCTCAGGACAACAAATTGCTCGGCCAGTTTGACCTTGTGGGCATTCCCCCGGCCCCCCGCGGTGTGCCGCAGGTGGAAGTGACCTTTGACATCGATGCAAACGGCATCGTGAACGTGAAGGCCCAGGATAAGGGAACCGGTAAAGAGCATGAAATTCGCATCCAAGCCTCGGGCGGCTTGTCCGATGACGAGATCGAAAAAATGGTGCAGGACGCTGAGGCCAATGCCGATGCCGACAAGCAACGCCGCGAGGCCGTAGAAGCCAAGAACCAGGCAGAAAGCCTGATCAATTCCGGTGAGCAGAGCCTCAAGGAATATGGCGACAAAGTCTCGGAAGAGGATCGCACTGCCATCCAGGCGGCTATTGATGAGCTGAAAGAAGAGGTGGCAAAAGAAGAGCCCGACACCGAAGCTCTGACCGCCAAGTCACAAACGCTCGCCGAAGCCAGCATGAAACTGGGCCAGGCCATGTATGAGGCATCCGCAGCCCAGGAAGCAGCCGCTGATGCGGCTGCGGATGCTGCAGACGCCCCGGACGATGATGACGTTGTCGACGCTGATTTCGAAGAGATCGACGACGAAGACGAGAAAAAATCGGCCTGATCAGCCCGCAAAACATCAGGCGGAGCCAGTCCCTGGTTCCGCCTTTTGGTTTGTTTCAGAGCGTGGCCGACAGTCTTGGTCAGTGCTCAACTATCAGGGGCCGAAACGAATGAACTTTACGCACCCAGAGCTGGCCGACGGTCGGTCATTTGGCACATTTGCGCCCACTGCTTTTCAGGCCCTACTTCTTAGGGCTGCCAGCCGTCTGCATCCGCATCGCAAAGGCGGTTTGGCGTCGGTTCCGAAGTTTTTCTCCTCCGCGTCTCGCAAATTTGCTTTGGCAGGGCGGAACGATCCCTTTGACGTTCAATCACCTTGGGGGCAGCGCGTGCGCCTTTATGGTCGTGACAACGCAACCGACAAATGCCTGATGTACGGCATGGCGCCGGTTCATGACGCTGAACTTGCTGCGATGAAAGCGGTTGCCGAGGCATCTCAAGCCCCAGTGAGCTTTCTCGATATTGGTGGCAATACGGGTTTATATACACTCCAGGCATGGGCAGCGCTGCAGCGTGCCGGGGCCGAGATTGGTTCCTGGTTGTGCGTCGAACCGAACCCCCAAGTGCGCCCCCGCTTGTCGGAGAACCTTGCATTGAACGGTTTGGACGCGGTCACCATAGTCGATTGCGCGCTGTCGGATTGCGATGGTGAAATTGAGATGGAGACGGATTTTTCCAACTTGGGACAGGTCCGCATTCCGCTGGATGGCGCAAAAGCCCGCAAGCCGCTTTATGTTCAAATGACAACACTGGCCAAGCTGCTTACCGCGTTTGGCCATGGCACGCCGCACATTGTGAAGGTGGATATAGAGGGCCATGAGCAAGTGATGTTTGAAGCCTTCTGGAAAGACGCGCCAAATGTGCGCCCGCACCTGATCGTTCTGGAAATGTGGCCCGGCAAGGAAGACGAGCAGATCGCGTGCATGCAAAGAGGTGGGTATCGCTTCGTGTCCAAACCGGGCGAGAACGCTATTTTCCTCCATGAAACTGCGCCTGACCATCCGGAATTGAAGAACTGATCATGGCAAAGACTGATTTTTACGAGCTGCTAAATGTGGACCGTGGTGCTGATGAAAAGGCGCTGAAAAGCGCGTTCCGCAAGCAGGCCATGAAATTTCATCCCGACCGTAATCCGGGAGACGCGAGTGCAGAAGCCAAGTTTAAGGAACTGAACGAGGCTTATGAGGTTCTCAAAGATCCGCAAAAGCGCGCGGCCTATGACCGTTTTGGCCATGCCGCGTTTGAGCAGGGCGGCCCTGGCGGCCCCGGCGGCATGGGTGGCGGCGGCTTCGGCGGCGGTGCGGGCATGGGGGCTGGCGGCTTCTCCGACATCTTCGAAGACATTTTCGGCGATATGATGGGTGGTCGCTCCCGGCGCGGATCCAGCCAGCGCGGCCGCGGCGCCGACTTGCAGTACAATATGGAAATCACGCTGGAAGAGGCATTTGCCGGCAAAACGGCGGAGATTGAGGTGCCGACCTCAGTGCGTTGTGACACGTGCGACGGCACAGGCGCCAAGCCCGGCACCCAACCCACCACCTGTTCCATGTGTGGCGGCATTGGTCGCGTGCGCCGCGCGCAAGGGTTCTTCTCGGTCGAGCAGACCTGCCCACAATGTAATGGCAGGGGCGAAATTGTCACCGATCCATGCACCGATTGCGGCGGCACAGGCAAACGTCAGGAAACGCGCTCGCTATCGGTCAACGTGCCTGAAGGCATAGAAGATGGCACCCGCATTCGCCTGGCGGGCGAGGGGGAGGCTGGCACGCAAGGCGCCGCTTCCGGCGACCTGTACATTTTTCTGTCCATCAAGCCCCACGAATTCTTTCAACGTGATGGTGCGGATGTTTACGCTCGGGTGCCAGTGTCCATGACCACGGCTGCGCTGGGCGGCTCGTTTGAAGTGCCGACGCTGGACGGTGGGAAAACGCGCGTGAAGGTTCCCGAAGGCACCCAGACCAGCAAGCAATTCCGCCTCAAGCAGAAAGGGATGCCCGTGCTGAGATCCAGCCAGCTGGGCGATATGTACATTCAGGTGCAGGTGGAGACGCCCGCCAATCTGACACGCCGCCAGCGGGAGCTGCTTGAAGAGTTTGAGGGATTGTCCGGTGACCATAACAGCCCGGAGAGCGCCAGCTTTTTTGACCGGATGAAGAGCTTCTTCGGCTGATATCGCTCACCAGGCGAACAATATCAGAAAAGCGGCTGTCGATTTGCTAAGCAAACCCTCAAGAGCGCTGCTCGGACATTGCCTTTTGACGCATCAGCTTCCGGCTTCCAGCTGCGCCACTTTCTCGGGCGAGTTGAGCTTCCAGTCGTACTCATGGCCTGCAATGCTGGTGGCTTTGGCCAAGGCTTCTGCCACTTGGCCGGTGGCGTAGGGCCTTATGTGATCCAGAACTTTGGAATC
>JBCBZX010000188.1:0-5920 GCA_039815105.1 Pseudomonadota bacterium | reverse complement strand
TTTCTTGGGATCACCACCGGATCGACCAACAAGATAAATCAGATATGGCGCGAAGAAGAGAATGCCCAAGGGCGGCGCGAGCATGCCCAACGCGATGCTGCCTCCGGTGAAGCCACACCGCCATGCCATCCAGACGCCTGACAGGATCAGATAGGCGGTGAAATCTATGTTGAACTGTCCCTGCCACGTAAGTGCAAAGATCGGGCCGAAGAAGTGCGGCAGGAGGTTCCATCCGTCGTTCGCAACGGCGGCGATCGTGAACACGACGATCACGACCGTAATCGCGATGAGGAACAGGCGAAACTGGGACATGATGAGTTCCTTTCGCTTCAAACGGATGGTTGAGCTGGCCGCCACATCGGGCCGACGATCGCCAGAAGCACGAGGACATTCCAAAGCGCGTTCGGCCATTGGCCGGACGTGATCGACCCAAAACTGTCGAACACAAACCAGGCAAGAGCACCGTAAAGGACCGACTTGCGCACGCCTTTTGGTGCGTGATCGTGGACGTGGACTGATAAGAGCCAGATCATCACTGCCCAGCCCACAAGGAACCCGCCGGTTAACGCCGATAGGAAGCGAATTTCCTCGGACTCGTAGTTCGGGAAACCATCAACCGGCCAAGTCAGGATATCGAGGCCAAGCCGCGCCAGCTCATTCGTGGCAGGGATTGTTCCAAGTGTCAGGGCAGGTCCGAAGAACCCAATGACAATTGCCGATACCTTGAGCCATCTTTTGTGGGCCGCTTGCGTTGCCATTTGTGTCCTCCTGTTCAAGCTTTGAAGGACTGCTATTGAACGCACGTGTGCCTCGCAATTACCTTGGAGGTAAGTGACACGTCAGGATACGGCGTATAGCTTCCGCTTATGCAGACCTTCCCTGACACATTGCGTCACTGGCGGAACCTCCGGCGGTTCTCACAACTCGATCTGGCAAATGAGGCCGGCATTTCGTCTCGCCATTTGTCGTTTCTCGAAACCGGTCGGGCGCGGCCAAGTCGTGAGATGGTCGTGCGGCTTGGTGAAACGCTTGAAGTTCCCCTGAACGCCCGGAACGAAATGCTGACGGCGGCCGGTTTTGCCTCTCGGTATCGGTCGGCGGACTGGACAGCCGATGAGATGGACCCTGTTCGGGCAGCGATTGAAAAGACGCTTGCCAACCACATGCCCATGCCCGGTCTTGCCGTTGATCGCCTGTGGACAATCCGCATGGCCAACCCTGCCGCACTGGCGCTTTTCTCGGCGTTCGGGATCGGTATCGGCGACAGCATGCTGGATCTGATGGTCTCCGACGCGCTTCCGTCCGTGGTTGAGAACTGGCCGGAGGTTGCCCATCATGCTGCGATGCGGTTGCGCACCGAGAGCGCGGCGGAAGGCGGTATACCGGAGTTCGGTCCGGTGATTGCCCACCTTGAAAAAGCCCTCAAACCGATTGACCCTGCGCGAACGCCCGTCATTCCCACGATCTTGGTTCACGGGGATCACAGGCTTTCCCTATTCGCGACAATCGCGCAATTCGGAACGCCCGAGGATGTAGCACTCGGCTCGTTGAAAATCGAACTCTACTTCCCGATGGACGCGGAAACGGAGCACGTCTTCAGAGCATTGGCACAGGGCGCGACTGCATAAACATGACAATAAATGAGGCGGACATGTCGAATGAAGTCACACCGGAATTGCGGGCTCACCCTCTTCGCTTTAGCCAACCCCGCCTTCAACGACTTGGCCAGGATATTGCTCGGCCCAATCGGACAGGAATTCCGCAATGTCATCTGATCCGGCAAGCTCAATGGCCCGGCGCGGCAGTGGCACGCCTTCTTTTAGGGCAAGGCTGAGGCAACCGATGTAGTCCCGCTCCTTGCGTTGTGGGCAGTTCTCGGACCCATGCAGAATGGTGGAAAGCAGGGTGCCGCCGTAGCTGTTCATATGGGTCAGATCTGGTTTCAGCGACAGAAGGAACTCCATGACTTCGGGGAGGCCCTCCCACCCGGCGACCTGAACCGGGGTCAAACCTTCAGTATCGGGCCGGTCATGCTCTAGGCCAAGGGCTACCAGGTTTTTGATATGCTCAAGTTTTCCTGGGAGATGCAGGATCATGCGGATTATGTTCCGATATGCATCCGGTATCTCATCGGGATTGATTGTGCCATCGGAAAAAGCTCCCTCGGCAGCTTCGGCCAGTAACGTTTCAATCTCGCTCAGAGCTGTTTCGGCCCCTCGTTCTTCCAGCTTATTGGCCAGTGCCTGATTGCCGAATACCCGAGCATAGGCATAGGGGGTTGTCCCTTCATAGCGACGAAGTGGGTCAGCGCCACGGTCTAGCAAAAGATCGATCATATCCATATTGGCCATGCGCCGCGCTGCCTGATGCAAGGCTGGAACGACCCAAGGGGCCTCACCGCCCACATGGGTTCCATCGAATTCATCAACCTGCGCATCATGATCAAGCAGCATTCGAACAGCAGTGGTGTCGTGAAAATCCATCGCCCGTAAAAGTGCATTGGTTCCCTTGGGATCGGCCCCATGCGCCAAGAGCATCTCCAACCCTTCATGATGGCCCAACTCGGTCGCGTGATAGAGGCTTTCCCCGTCGTTCGGGTGGGCGCCATTCTCAAGCATCCATCGGCCCAACGGCATGTTGTTCGCATGCCCAATAGCGAAGTAGAGCGGCGACAGTTTGTAGTCATTGCCGTCATAGATGGGAGCGCCCAGATTAAGGTCAGCTCCTCCGTCAAGCAGAGCCTGCGCGATATCCAGCATGTCGTTCCTAAGCTCCGGTCTATGGTGGATCCATTTTGACCGGGCAAGGAGTGTTAAAGGCGGTGCCTGATGGCCAATGAATTGCGTCGCGAGCGCAGGCTCTTCTGTCAGAGTGCTGATGACGTCTGCCTTGAGATACAGTCCTAGACAAAGCCCTAAGTCACCGCTTGCTAGGTCTGGAGTGTCTGACAACAATTGGTCAGCTACACCGAACTGACCATAATAGAGCGCCACTTTAAGACGCTGGCGTTTTGCCGCCGTGTCCATACCGAGCATGTCGGCGGCGAGCTTCAGCGCGGGCCATGAGGGAAAACTGTTCTCCCGCGCGACTACGTGAAGATAGTCGGCATGTTTCAGAGCCGTCCCACTTGGTCTCGGCGGGTAGTTCGCAATGCGTTGCTCTGCCCGCAGTTCTCCATCCAGATGGGCTTTACGCAGGGCTTTGGCGTCACGGCGGAGTTGTTCAAGGGATTTTGTCATCGGATCTCTCACTTCTGGCTCGCAGGTCCGCTGGTTCGAGCATGAGACAACCGAGAAAGGGATGTCAGTTTCTGATTGGGATGCCGATGACGGCTTTCCGCGGACCTGGGTACTTTCCCTGAAGCCGTTGGAGATTATCAATTCCTGGCGTCGTCATCAACAGCCCTAGGATTTGCTCCGGAGCGCCCGATGCGAAGGTCTCCTTTGTCCCACGGACTGTGAGGTTGACCGTACCTAGATTTCGCATCTGCGGAGAATGGCGGCGGTGCGGGCTACGACCGCAGCAACCGTGGGCCTTACTCAAAGTCTAGTCAGGCCCGTGTCGGATTTGCATGTTTTCGCGCGTCCTTGCAGCATGTGACTAAACAGCGGAGGCAAAAATGATCTATGCAATCACAATCTACGGTGAGGCGGGCGTCTTTGAAGCGCTGCCCAAGGACCGACAGGACGAGGTCATGTCGGGCCACGGTGCACTGCAAAATGCTTTGAAGGAAAAGGGTGACTTCGTGTCGATGAAGCTGATGCCGCCCACCGCAGCGGTGATGGTTGAGCCTGCCACAAGCGAGGGTGCTGCTCCATTAATTACTGACGGTCCGTTCGCTGATACGAAAGAAAACTTCTTGGGCTTCTATGCTGCAGATTTCAAAGACCTTGATGAAGCGCTTGGGTACGCCAAGATGATTTCGTCTCCCATTGCGCGGCTCGAGGTGCGACCCGTCGCCTGGGCCGGGGGCGCCATTTCATCGGAATAGGTCATGTCGGACTGGCTGGAGGCCACATTCGCCCAACAACGTCCGCGGGCCATTGCGGCCCTGACGCGGGTGTTTCGCGATATTGATATTGCCGAGGACGCCTTTGCCGACGCCTGCCTAAAGGCCCTAACGGCATGGCCCAAAGATGGTGCGCCGCGTGATCCATTGGCATGGCTCCTTACCACGGCTCGGAACGCCGGCCTCGACCGCCTGCGCACATCACAGCGCCGTGCCGTGATCTTGTCGCGCCATGCGGAGGAACTTCAGCCGATGTGTGACGAACCACTGGACCCCGATGAAGTGCGTGATGACGTTCTGCGATTACTGTTCATTTGCTGCCATCCGGATCTCGACCGGCGCGATCAGATCGCGATTGCCCTGCGCGTCGTGGTTGGATTGAGTGTAGATGAGATCGCAAGCGGATTTCTTGTTAAGCCCAAGGCGATGGAACAGCGCATCACCCGCGCAAAGAAGAAGATCGCAAGCAACCCGGTGGCTTTCGAAACTCCCAGCCCGGCAGAGCGCGGCGCTCGTCTGGGTGAGGTCTCCCTCATGATTTACCTAATGTTTAGCGAAGGCTGGTCGACATCTGCCGGACCTGACCAGATGAAACTCACGTTGTGCGAAGAAGCGATCCGCCTTGCGCGCTTGCTGGCCACTTTGTTCCCCGCGATGGGCGAGCAGGCAGCATTGCTTTCGTTGCTTCTGCTGCAGCACGCGCGGCGTGACGCGCGGATGGATGCGGGTGGGAAGCTCGTGGCGCTTGATGATCAGGATCGAAGCCTTTGGAACCGCGTCGAGATCGCGGAGGCAACAGCGCTTCTGCAAAAAGCACAACGGATCGGACATCGGGGTGTCTACATCATCCAGGCGGCCATTGCGGCGGCACACGCCAGGGCATCGTCGTCGGCGGAAACCGATTGGGCCCTGATCGAAAGCCACTACGCAGCCCTTTACGCGCTGCAGCCGACGCCGGTCGTCCGGCTCAATCAGATCGCGGCACAGGCGAAGCTGCACGGGCCCCACCATGCGTTAAAAGTCTTGGAAGGGCTGACAGAGGAACTGTCGAACTATCGCTGGTTTCACGCGATGCGGGGCGGGCTGCTGCAAGACGTGGGAGAGCACAGAGCGGCCATCACGGCTTTTGAGACTGTCATGTTCCTTTCACCAACCGATCCGGAAAGCACGGCGGTGAAAGGCAAAATCGCCATCAGCGAAAAAGAATTGGGTCGCTTGTAGGGAGAGGCATCCGTCATGCGTCCTTGGTTCAGACCCGCATTGGGCGGGCGCAACCAAGGGAGACACCCATGAGTATTCTTGAGATGACCACGCTCGGCAATTCCGGTTGGATCGGGCATTCCGGCCCGAATCAGGGCAAAGCCAAGGCCTTTTATCAGGATGTGCTCGGCTGGACGATCAACGACATGCCAATGCAAGACGGATCGAGCTATTCGGCAGCCGTGATTGGCGAAACTGCTATCGGCGGCTTTTCCCCGATGCCCGAAGATGGCGGCAGCTGGACGATCTATTTCACCGTGTCGGATGTGGACGCGAGCGTGGCGAAGGCCGAAGCCAAGGGGGCGACTGTTCTCCAGCCGACAATGGACATGCCCGGTGTTGGGCGCATGGCGACGCTGACCGACCCGCAAGGTGCTCGCTTCGCCCTGATCACCTATGAAAGCATGGCGTCTTAATCGAAGCGAGACAAGAGGGATCAAATGGAACAACTCCCCCAGATCACGCTGGTGGTGACTGCCGTTTTCGTTTTGATGAGCATACCAATGGCCATTGCCGTTGGTGTGCGCCGGGCCAAGACAGGTATCCTGTTGCTGCATGGCGAGGATGAAGATCTGTTGCGCCTGATGCGGGCGCACGGGAACTTCATTGAATACGTCCCACTCGCCCTGTTGGCCCTTGCCGGGGCCGAGG
>JBCBZX010000197.1:0-5806 GCA_039815105.1 Pseudomonadota bacterium | reverse complement strand
CTTCAAAACCGGAACTATTCCCCGGCATGTTTCACCAAAAATGCTCCTGTTTATGAAGCATCTCGATCTCATCAGCTAGTTTTAGGTTCTGCTTTGCATCATGCCTATCGGCATCATGCTCATCGAAGGTGCTTTCATCGACTGGTCGGCACTGTTCGTGCAGCAGGAATTGATGGCCGGGCCGTTGGCGATCGGATCTATTTTCTCAGCCTTCGCGCTGGTCATGACGGTAACGCGGTTTTCTGGTGACATCCTGCTGGAGCGATTTGGTTCGTTGCGCGTGGCACGTGTTTCAAGCGTGTCCGCCACCTTTGGCATAGCTCTGTTCTCACTCTCCGAAAGTGTAGCTGTGGCATTTCTTGGCGCGCTGTTTTCAGGGCTCGGGGTGGCAATATTCTACCCACTGGTGATGAGTGCCGCCGCCAAACGGCCAGGCGACCCTGAGGACAACGTGGCGGCAATGTCGCTATTCGCTTTCACCGCTTTCATGATTGCACCGCCGGCTATTGGCTTTCTGGCTGACGCCATCGGCTTGCGTTGGGCGTTAGCGCTGCTCATACCGATTTCCATCACCGCCCTTTTGCTATCGGGCGAACTGAAAAAGGACGCTTAGACCATGGGTGCATTCATTGAAGTGACAGAGACTGGCGGGCCGGCAGTTCTAACCCTGGCGCACCGCGATACACCGACGCCCGGAGCAGGCGAAGCGCTGGTGCGCCAAACCGCTATCGGTCTGAACTATATCGATGTTTACTTCCGTACTGGTCTTTATCCGGCGCCAACAATGCCGTTCACGCCCGGTATGGAAGGGGCAGGGCTGGTCGAAGCTGTGGGTGAGGGCGTTACTGCTGTAAAGCCTGGTGATCGTGTGGCCTATGCCTCAGCACCGGTAGGAGCTTACGCCGAAGAACGTCTCATTGCAGCAGATAGGCTGATGGTCCTGCCAGAAAGTATCGGTGACGAAGAGGCTGCGGCCATGATGCTTAAGGGCATGACGGCGCAATACCTTTTGCGCCAGACCTTCAGGGTAGAGGCAGGTCACACGGTGCTGTTTCACGCAGCGGCCGGTGGGGTCGGCCTGATTGCAGGGCAGTGGGGCAAGAGCCTCGGCGCAACCATGATCGGCACCGCCGGATCGCCGGAGAAAATGGAGCTTGCGAAAGCCAACGGCTACGATCATGTCATCAATTACCGCGACGAGGATTTCGTCCAACGGGTTATGGAAATCACCGGGGGCACAAAATGCGATGTTGTTTATGACTCCGTTGGCAAGGACACCTTTCCCGGATCGCTGGATTGCCTCAAAACACGCGGCATGTGGGCTAGTTTCGGTCAATCGTCGGGCAAACTGCCGGAAGTCGATTTAGGAATTCTGGCCGCAAAGGGTTCGCTGTTTGCCACGCGCCCAACCCTTTTCAACTATATAGCCACGCGGCGCGAACTTCAGGCCACCGCCGGCGATCTATTCGACGTGGTGCAGTCCGGCGCGGTAAAAATTGCAATCAACCAAACTTTTCCGCTGGCAGATGCCAAAGCGGCTCACGAGGCACTGGAAGGGCGACAGACTGTCGGCTCCACACTGTTGAAACCATAGCGATTCCACGTGTGGACGGCGGCATAAAGTGATGGTGTGGAACCGCGGCTGACACTAGAGTTTTGGTATGAGTGCTGACGAGCCAAAGCTGCTGGAAACTAAAGGCCTGACCAAGGTCTTCGGCACCTTATTCGCCAACGATAAAGTCGATTTCGACATCCGGCCCGGCGAGATTCACGCTCTTTTGGGCGAGAATGGAGCGGGCAAATCTACATTGGTCAAAATGCTTTTCGGCTCGCTGCAGCCCACTGAGGGTGTAGTCGAATGGCGCGGCGAACCAGTATCAATACCTTCACCTTCGACTGCAAGACGTATGGGTATCGGTATGGTATTTCAGCATTTTTCCTTATTTGAAGCGTTAACTGTTGCTGAGAATATCGCGCTATCCATGCAGCCGGACGTCCAAACTAGTCAGGTTGCGGAGCGCGCACGGGAGCTTTCGAACCAATACGGATTACCGCTGGACCCCTACGCGCTGGTTGGTGATTTATCGGTAGGCGAGCGCCAGCGCATCGAGATCATTCGATGCCTCATGCAAGACCCATCATTGGTTATATTGGACGAACCGACATCCGTTTTGACGCCGCAGGAAGCAGATACGCTGTTTGAGACCTTGTTTCGACTGCGGGACGAAGGGCGAGCAATCCTCTACATCAGTCACCGCCTGGAAGAAGTTCAACGGCTTTGTTCGCGGGCAACGATTATGCGCCATGGCAAAGTGGTCGATATTTGCGACCCTCGAGAAGAGACCGCAGCTACACTGGCGGCGCGCATGGTGGGTGCAGAGTTGCAGGACATTCGCCCGGCTCCCGTGTCGCTCGATGCAGCTCCGGTTGTACTCTCGGTTCGGGGCCTCTCGCTTGCGCCTGACAATCCGTTTGCAGTCGCGCTTAAGGATATCAACTTTGACGTTCATGCAGGTGAGGTGCTGGGCATCGCGGGAATCGCGGGCGAAGGGCAGGGTGAGTTCTTTTCCGCACTTTCCGGCGAAGTGGAACAACTGCCCACCGGCGGGAAGATAGAACTTAGCGGCGAAGACCTTTCGGCCTTAAACATCAGCGAGCGGCGCAAAAAAGGCGCAGCTTTCGTCCCGGAAGAACGACATGGGCACGGGGCGGTGACCGGTATGAGGCTAACTGACAACATGCTGTTAGCGCGTCATAAATCAGATCAGGATAGCTTTCAGAGCGGCGGGGGATTGGGTGTGATCGTGCGCAGTGCTATCCGTGCCGCAACCGACCGCGTGAACGCGGCGATGGATGTTCGCAAAGGCGCGCCGGACCCCAATGCAGGGTCACTATCAGGTGGTAATCTGCAGAAATTCATCATGGGTCGCGAGTTAGACCGACAGCCTGCGCTGCTGGTTGTAAACCAGCCAACCTGGGGTGTGGATGCTGGGGCCGCGGGCCATATTCGCCAATCGCTGGTCGATCTCGCAGCGTCCGGTTCAGCAGTGATCATGATTTCGCAGGATTTGGACGAGATTTTCTCCATTGCCACGCGGATTGCCGTTATTGCCAAAGGTACGTTGAGCGAACCGACCGACGCGGCAAAGATGAGCCGTGAGGCCGTCGGTCTCTTGATGACTGGGCAAGCTGCTGACGGGGGGCAGGTGGCGGCATGAGGGTCGAACTCACAAAGCGGTCGGATGCGTCGCCGCTCTTCTCCATCGCCTCGCCGTTCATCGCGCTGCTGCTCACCATGGCCGCAGGCGTCATCATGTTCCTGCTGTTGGGAAAGGACCCCATCACGGGTCTTTATACCTATTTCGTCCAACCCCTGCTCGACACGTGGTCGCTGGAACAGGTGTTGGTGAAGGCCACACCATTAGCGCTTATTGGCATAGGTCTGGCTATCTGCTTTCGGTCAGGCAATTGGAATATTGGTGCGGAAGGGCAATATCTCATTGGTGGCGCGTTCGGTGCCGCGATTCCGGTGTTTCTACCCGGGGTCGATACTTGGCTTCTGCTGCCCGCAATGGTGTTGATGGGCATGCTGGGCGGCGCGCTTTACGGCGCCATTCCGGCATTGCTGAAAACCCGCTTTGGCGCAAATGAAATTCTTACAAGTCTGATGCTTGTCTATGTGGCGCAACAGTTGGTCGATTGGTTGGTGCGCGCGCCTTGGCGAGACCCTAAGGGCATGGGATTTCCCGGCACACCAAGTTTTCCTCCGGGCGGACAAATGCCGAAACTTTGGCAATATGCCGATGCTCACTACGGGCTGGTGCTGGCCATAGTGCTGGCCGTGGTCATCTGGTTCGTGCTGTCCCGCACCATGAAAGGCTTCGAGATCGCCGTTTTAGGCTCAAGCGCCCGCGCCGGGCGTTTTGCAGGCTTCAGCGCTAAGCGGATGACGATATTCGCCTTCTGCGTTTCCGGTGCGTTGGCGGGTTTAGCGGGTATCGCAGAGGTTTCCGGGACAGTCGGAAAGCTCGATGACAAACTTTCCCTGGGCTACGGCTTTTCAGCGATCATTGTCGCATTTCTAGGCCGTTTGAACCCGCTTGGCTGTCTCGCCGCTGCCTTTGTTCTCGCGCTTACCTATATCGGCGGGGAAAATGCACAGATTGCCATGGGCATCTCGGACCGGGCCACCCGCGTCTTTCAAGGCCTTCTGCTGTTCTTCGTTCTCGCGAGCGACACGCTGATCCAATACCAAATTCGCGTCGTTCGTCCGAAACCCGACAAACCCAGCCAAACACATCAACCTCATTCAGGGCCAATTCAAGGACGCGGCTCAGGCAGTCCTCAGGGCAAGGTCATTGCTAGCGCTGGTCAAACGGAGATGAACGCCTAATGGACGTTTGGGTCTCGATCATTCTGTCTGTCTGCGCTGCATCGACACCGCTCCTTCTGGCGGCCACAGGCGAATTGGTGGTGGAACGTTCTGGCGTTCTGAACCTCGGCGTCGAGGGCATGATGATTATGGGTGCTGTTTGCGCTTTCGCAGGCGCGCAACTGACCGGCGATCCCTATCTCGGCGCGCTGTTTGGCATCGCTGCTGGCGCGGTCTTTTCCCTTCTATTCGCCTTTTTGACACTCGTACTTGTGGCCAACCAGGTCGCGACAGGGCTTGCGCTCACCATCCTTGGTCTCGGCCTGTCGGGCATGATCGGCGAAGGTTTCGTCGGTCAGCCAGGCATCAAAATGGAGCGGATCGACATTCCCTTCATCTCCGACCTGCCGGTAATCGGCCAGTTGGTGTTCGGGCAAGATCCGATCTTTTATGCGTCTATCGCCCTTGTGATTGGCGTCTGGTTTTTCCTTTTCCGAACCCGGAAAGGCCTTCAACTCCGCGCTGTCGGCGACAGCCATGCTTCTGCTCATGCACTGGGCATCGGTGTTTTGAAAACCCGGGCATTGGCGATCGTTTTTGGTGGCGCCTGCGCAGGTCTTGCTGGCGCCCATCTTTCGCTCGTTTACGTTCCGCAATGGGTCGAGGGGATGACGGCGGGCAGGGGGTGGATCGCACTTGCGCTCGTTGTCTTCGCATCATGGCGACCGGGCCGGCTTATCATCGGCGCTTACCTCTTCGGTGCAGTAAATATCGCACAGTTCCACATGCAGGCGCAG
Organism: Pseudomonadota bacterium; assembly: GCA_039815105.1. GTDB lineage: Bacteria > Pseudomonadota > Alphaproteobacteria > Rhizobiales > Rhizobiaceae > JBCBXA01. The sequence continues at coordinate 637 of JBCBZX010000197.1, read as the reverse complement.
GGTTTCGGTATTCCGGCGCAGTTCCTCACGTCGCTGCCCTACATCACAACAATCGTGGTGCTGGTCTTGATCGCCCGCAACCGTCGTCTCACAATGATCAACACGCCTGCAGCGTTGGGGCAGCCATTCGTGCCCGATCGCTAAAAACCGCCATCGTCCCAACTGTTTTATCAACGTCCAAGGATCAACCATGAAAAAAACCATCATCGCGCTTGCCGCCGCCACTGCTCTGCTGGGCACCGGCACCGCAGCGTTTGCAGACGGCCACGCCAAGACCAAAGCCTGCTTCATCTACATCGGCCCAACGGGTGATTTCGGCTGGACCTACCAGCACGATGAAGGCCGTAAGGCAGTTGAAGCCGAATTCGGTGACAAGGTCGAAACCGCTTTTCTGGAAAACGTTCCGGAATCCGCCGAAGCTCAACGCCCCATCGAGCAGTTCGCCCGTTCCGGCTGCAACATCATCTTCACAACGTCCTTCAACTACATGGACCCCACCAACAAGGCGGCCGCCAAGGTCCCTGATGTGAAGTTCGAACACGCGACGGGCTACAAGCGCGAGCATCCCAACGTCTCGACCTATTCGGCGCGTTTCTACGAGGGCCGCGCGGTGCAGGGCCACATCGCAGGCAAGATG
>JBCBZX010000353.1:0-3078 GCA_039815105.1 Pseudomonadota bacterium | reverse complement strand
CGCAGCACGAGCGCACCAAAGAGTTCCTTAGCCAAATCCTGCACTAGGTTTTTGGTGTGGTAAAATTTCTAAGCCGCGTCCTTCGGGGCGCGGCCTATTTTTTCGGGTTTGTCCTCTTAGCGTTGGCCTTGGGTGCGCTGGTTCCAAATGGCCCGGATGATGCGCGGCAGAGCAGGGTGGATGCGATCCCGATACCCGGCGATGGGCCCGCGTCCATCCGCGTCGTCACGGGGCTGATCCATACCGACATCGCCATCCCGATCGAGCGTATACCGCTGGAATGGCTCGACCGCTTCGCCGCCGACGGCCTGCCTGTCAATCATCCAAACGCTCGATGGCTGATGTTTGGCTGGGGCAGCCGGGCAATATACCCCACCTCGCCGCAATTCTCCGACATGCGGCCAGCTGCTCTTTTTCGCGCTTTCACTTATGATCAGACAGCGATGCGAGTTGTCGTGATGGGTCCGGTGGAGTGGGGTGAGGGCACGCGCGGTTTTTCCATCAGTCGACACCGTCTTTGGAGTCTGCTGGGCCAGGTTGATGAGGGCTTTGACGGCGGAATAGAGACCGCCCTTGCCTCGCCGGGCTATGGGCCTGACGACCGGTTCTATGATGGCACCGGGTGGTTCAACGTCATTGTTGGTTGCAATGCTTGGGCTGCAAGTGCTCTGCGGCGGGCGGGCCTGACCACCGGTTTATGGAATCCGCTGCCGCAAACGCTTCTTGCGTCTCTAGACCTTCACAATTAGCGACAGCCAATCAGCCGCCAAACTCTGGCCGGTCGGCGACGGGCAGTTGCAGCTCGTAGCGCCGCTTTTCGCTGGCGACGCTGGGCCCGTCATAGCCTGCCCATATGGGGCCTGCTTCTGCGCGCCAGCCCTTATCGATCGCCCATTCGGCCAGTTTATTCGCCACCTTGTCTCGTTCGGTTTGTGAGCGCTCGCCAATATAGCCAACGACCGCCGCCACGTAGCCTTCCACTTCTCGCAATTGGACGGCGTCGTTGAGCGGAGTGGGCAGGGTCTCCATGGTCCACTTCGAAGGCATCGAAAACTGCACCGTGAAGTTGCCGTTTTCGCCACCTTGGGACGTTACGGGCGAGGTCATGTCTATCTTCTGGCTCGGGCTAGGCGTGGCGGCGGACGTGACCGGCGACGTCATGGAAATTTTGTCCTGGGCCGCATTGGCGCCGAAAATGTAGCCAGCCAATGTCATGAAGGCTTTGCTGGAAGCGGCGCGACTGTTTTCAGCACTGACGGTTGTTTCGGCCACGATGTAAGGCTGATAACGCCGCACTTCATAAGGCCCATCTTTAAGCAGGACCTCATAATCGGGGGACTCGATTGCGCCTGCACCTGCCACGCTAGCGGCCACCAGACTGCCAGCCACTGTCAGTGTGGCAGAGATACGTTTGGCGAGGGGAACATTGTTCCAAGGCATCTGGCGCTCCTGTCATTTGCATAACAGTACAAATGTGAAGCGCAGCGCTTAGTTCAATAGCGTTTTCAATAGGTCTTGAGTGCGGTTATCCGCGCCGCTTCAGGTTCAGGCCGATCACCGGAACGTAATCCTTGTTCACCAGAACCGAGATTGAGATGTTCATTCGGTCTGCGCCCCGCAATTGGGCGCGCAGAACGCCCCGCAATTGCTTGCGTTTAAGGTCCATCACAAAGGCGCGCTTGCTGGCAAGATAGCGGCCGCCAGTAATGTCCAGGCCTTCACCTTTGGCGCCGTCAAGGAACTCTCCTCGATATCGCCCGCCACGCTTGCTCACGTCGGCATTCATCTTTTGGTTAAACACGCCAACGCGGCAATTGCCATCGATCGACATGCCCATCACGGCTTGGGGCAAGTCGCCATCGAAGGAGCAGGTGAACCGTGTGCCTTTGAACTTTCCAGCAACAATCTCGCCCGATCCCGCCCATTTGCCCTTTATGCCTTGAAAAAAGCCGCGCTCGTCCGCGTGGGCGGGAGCCATAACTAAAAGCAGGGAGACGATGAAGGCTGACAAGAAACGAAGCATGGCTGAGCACCGGCGAGGGATTTTGGTTAGCGATCTATAAATCGCATTGGTTAACCACGTCCTTCACAAAACCAAGTCCAGATAAATTTGCGTCGCAGATTGTTAATCCGCCGTGGCAGGAAGGACTCAGTCGTTGGCCTCATCGGCTTTCGACGGGCGGCTCAGGGCCGCGATCGGATTTACGAAATCGGAAATGCGCGGTCGCTGCAACGCATGAAATGGCATTGGTCGACACAGATCGGTGGCCGATATGCCGATGCGCGCCGTCAGCAAGCCGTTCACCACGCCTTCGCCAAAGCGGGCTGAAAGCTTGGCGGCCACACCGGTGCCAATTGCCTGCTGGAGGAGGCTATCTCCCACAGCGATGGTGCCGGTGACGGCGAGGTGCCCCACAACGGCAGCGGTGAGACGAACGGAGCCGAACAAGCCCGGTCGTAGGCCATATAATTCGGCGATGCGCCTGATCAGACGCATATTTTCCACCATCACATAGCCAACATCCACCAATGCCCGGGGGCTGACCGCCGTCACCATGGCCACCCGTGCCGCAGAGTTTGTGATGAGCCGCTGGGCATCTGCGTCCAATGGCTCCAAGAGAGCGCGCTCGGCGACGTCCAGCCGCGTATCTGCCGACATAATGTCGTCGCGGTGGGCATCCACTTCGCCCCGGCCAGCTGCGGTTTCGGGGCGGCTTGTGTACAGGCTGACAATTTGGCTCACCGCCGATGACGCTGCATTGCTATCGTCTTTCGTGCGGGCCAGATCCACAGCTTGGCGCAGCGCATCCATGCGTGCGAGGCGGCGCAGCGCCCATATTTCGCGCAGGGCAAAGCCAATCGCGATGAGCAACACCAGCACGGCCAGCCCCAGTGCGAGCCATCCGAGCGGCGGCCAGGCCTGTAATAAGGATCGCACAAGGCCGTCAACCCACAGTCCTAACGCCAGAGAAACCAGCAGTCCCAACGCTGCGAAGAATAATTTGCCAAAGGTGAGGCCGCGTAGGCGCAATCTTGCGGTGCCAGGTTCTAGATCATCCAGTTTCACATCGGCCTCTG
>JBCBZX010000230.1:0-4945 GCA_039815105.1 Pseudomonadota bacterium | reverse complement strand
GGAAGTTCGGATTAATGTTGACTTACAACGCTTACAAGCTTTTGGTGTGGGTTTAAATAGCGTTCTAGATAAATTGCGAAGTCGCAATCAAGATATATCTGGAGGGAGAATATTAGGCAACTTTTGAAGCGAGCAACTTGTCGTAGCGCGGCCAAAGCGGCAGGTTCCACAGCGGATCATTGACCGTGGACGCTGCTGTGGCCAGCTCTTCCACCAAGTCATCATCATGGCTGTAAAATGGTGGCAGGTCAGGCCCCATGGCCACACGGGCGGCACCGGTGAGCGTCGCCATATCGACCAACAGATCAGGCTCTTCTTCTTCGGCCAGCGTGAGGGCATCGGCTAAAACGAGACGACCCTCAGCATCTGTGTTGCCGATCTCCACTGTCATGCCATTGCGGCTGGGCAGAATGTCCCCCGGGCGAAAAGCGCCGGCCGAGATGGAGTTTTCAACCGCCGGAACCAGCACCCGCAATCGCACGTGCAAACCGGCATCCATGATCATCATGGCCAAGGCCAACACACATGCTGCGCCGCCCATATCCTTCTTCATCAGGCCCATGGCCGAAGACGGTTTGATATCCAAGCCACCAGTGTCGAAACAAACGCCCTTGCCGACCAATGTCACTTTAGGGGCGTCCGATGGCCCCCAGCGCATATCCACCAGCCGAGGCGCGACGTCCGATGCGCGGCCCACGGCGTGAATCATGGGAAAATTCTGATCGACCAACTCATCGCCGACAATGGAACTGATGCTTGCGCCATAGCGTGAAGCCAAGTCTCCCATCGCCGCCTCGAGCGTTTCGGGGGTCATGTCATTGGCGGGCGTATTGATAAGATCACGGGCGATAGACGTCGCCGCAGCAGCCCGGCCCACCCGTTGAATATTCACACCCTGGGGACACATGAGCTCAGGTCGCGGCTTGGTGTCCGACTTGTAACGCTCGAAATGGTAGCCACCGAGGCACCAGCCCAGCACCATTAATTCAGCGTCGCGAACCTGCTCAGGCAGATTTGCAAGCCGGTACAGTTTGGGCGGCAGTTTGCGCGCCAGGCCGCCCAGGGCAAACAAGTCGGTGCCATCAACGCCAAACAGAATGGCCCGCACGGCACCTTCGTCATCGGGCAATGAGCATACCTGCCCTGCCTTGCCTTCAAAACCGTTCGCCTTCGCCCAGGCGAGATCCCGCTCGTACAATTGCCCACCCTCATCATCACACAGGTGTGGCTCGCCCTCGATTAGGTGAATTGGGATGGCAAACGCGTGGGCGTCAAAGGGCAAAAGCATGTCGGTGGATTCCGTATGAGACAGTCAGGTTGGACACTATTAACCGGGTGTTAGGGTTAACAGAATATTTCTGGCGGGAAAGCACACCAATGGATGCTGCCGCCATGTTTCTGGGTTCCCGCCGTTCAAGACCGTCCTTTTTGCTTGCGTCCTCCGTCGCGCTGGTTGTGCTGGCTGGCTGCAACAGCACTGATCGCACGACCACGGGTTCGATCAAAGCGGGGCCGATCAGCGCCAATGCCAGCCAGGCGGACATTGCCCGCTCGGCGACATATTGGGGCGAGCGCTACTCCAAAAATCCAAAAGACAAGCAAATCGGCCTGAACTACGCGCAGGCATTGCGCCTGTCCGGCCGTACTGAACAAGCCATCGCCGTTATGCGACAGATGGTGATCTTCCACCCGGAGGACAATCAGGTGCTGGCAGCTTTTGGTAAAGCACAAGCGGATGGCGGCCAGTTAAACGCCGCGCTTGCAACCATTCGGCGCGCCCAGCGCCCTGATCAGCCGGACTGGAAATTGTTGTCGGCGGAAGGTGCGATTCACGACCAATTGGGTGATCCGGCAAGTGCACGGCGGCTGTACCGCCAGGCCCTTGGCATCAAGCCCGCAGACCCTGGGGTTTTGTCCAATCTGGGCATGTCCTATGTATTGGAAGGGGATCTCCGCACAGCGGAAACCTATATGCGCGACGCCATGCGCCAGCCAGGTGCTGATGGCCGGGTACGCCAAAACCTGGCGCTTGTCGTTGGGCTGCAGGGTCGCTTTGACGAGGCGGAAAAGATCGCAAGCGCAGATCTAAGCCCCGAACAGGCAACTCAGAACATCGCCTTCCTGCGCAGCACACTCAAGCAGCAAAACGCCTGGAAAAAGCTAAGCGACGAAGGGTAGCTGAAGCTCCCTTAGCCCAAGAAGGTGGCAGACGGTATTTGGCGCTACTGCCGCCGGGCGCGGTCGACGCACCATTCTGTCCGCCCTTCACGGCGCCAAGGCTTTCCACAGAACTCTAGGCCACCGCCAGGAAGCGCTCGTCGGCGTCCATTCGCCGACGCCTGCTTTGATCAATTGGGCGTTGCGCCCGTCTCGGTGATTTTGATGTAGGCCGGGGTGATGATGACGATGAACAGGCATGGCAGGAAAAAGATGATCATCGGCACCGTCAGTTTTGGCGGCAAAGACGCCGCCTTCTTCTCGGCCTCCATCATGCGCATGTCACGATTTTCCTGCGCAAGCACGCGCAGAGCTGTGCCCAGAGGCGTACCGTATTTTTCTGCCTGAACAAGCGATGTCACCACAGCCTTCACGACATCCAGGCCCGTCCGCTTGGACAGATTTTCATAGGCCTGGCGACGCTCCTGAAGATAGCTCAACTCGGCATTGGTCAGCAGCAGCTCTTCGGCCAATGGCACAGATGATGTGCCAACCTCGTCGGACACTTTCTTGAGGGCGGCCTCGATGGACATCCCGGATTCAACACAGATCAACATCAGGTCCAACGCGTCTGGCCATGCCCGCCTGATAGATTGCTGGCGCTTGGTAACGGCGTTGCTCAACCAGATGTTCGGGCCGTAAAACCCAAGGGCGGCACCAATGGCGATGGCAAGCACCTTTTGGTTGGCAGGCAAAAGATCGGGCAAAATGACGTACATATAAAATGCCACCAAAGCTGCGAACCCAATTGGCAGCAAGACCCGCAAGGTAAGGTAGATGAGAAGTGCCGACGGTCCGCGCTTGCCTGCCTGCGCCAGCTTGGTGACGGTTGTCCCATCGTCCAGGCGCTTGCGAAGGTCCAGACTGTCCACAAACTTCTGAAAGAAGGCCTTTTGCTCAGCGCGAATGGAGGCGCGTTTTTCGCCATCTTTGCTGTTGGCCTGCAAACGGGCGCGCTCTCGCTCCCGCATCTTCTCACGCTCCAGAACAACGGACTTCATGCGTCCCTTAAGCGGATCGCGATAAAGCAATGGGCCAACAACAGCGAGGGCCGTGGCAAAGGCCGCCACCGTTACAAAGACAACCAGAAGGTTCTGAGGCTGGATGATCCAGTTCATTATGGCGGTGTCCCGTGGCTAGAAGTCGAAATTGATCATCTGCTTCATCACAAATGTGCCAATGGACATCCAAAAGGCGATAATGAGCAAGTTGAAATGGCCCGTAGGATGGCTGAACAGGAGCCCGATATAGTCGGGGCTGAAGATATAAAGCATCCCGGTTACCGCCACGGGCAAACAGGCGATGATGCCACCTGATGAAACCGCTTCAGATGACATGGCCTTGATCTTGGCCTGCATCTTCTTGCGATCCCTCAGCACCATAGACAGATTACCCAACGCCTCGGACAAATTGCCGCCAGCCTGCTGCTGGATCGTTATCACGATGGCGAAGAAATTCGTCTCATTGAGCGGCACAGCCTCATGCAAGCGCTGAACAGACTGGGGAATTGTGAGCCCAACCTGCTGACCTTCAATGATTTTCTTGAATTCACTGCGCACCGGCTCCTGCGCCTCATTGGCAATGATCCGAAAACAATCATTGATTGGAAGGCCGGCTTTGACGCCGCGCACCAGCACATCCACAGCGTTAGGAAACTCCTGCGCGAAGGCCTTGAACCGCTTCTTACGCGCACGGGCAATGACGAATTTTGGAACACCCAACCCACCAATGGCAGCGGCAGCAGCTACCACGGGAAGTTGCTGGCCAGATACAAATGCAACGGCGCCAAACATGACACCCAGCACCGCCGATAACGCGTAGTAGTTTGCCGGCGACAGGGGCAAACCGGACTGCCGCAATTGCTGGCGTAATGTTGGCCTGGTGGAGCGGCTGGCCTTTTTCTTGTTCAGTTCGTCCAAGGCCGTAAGCGAGTTCTCCACGGACTTGCGCCGCTTGGAGGCATCGGCCACCCGGCCCTTAGCTGCCTTGGCCCCGTGCTCACTGATCTTACCACCGTGGTCCCCTAGCTGCTCCATGCGACGGGAGGTACGGCTCTCATTATCGATCTTCTGGAACATCAAGGAGTAGGCGATGCCGCCGGCAGCCAGTGCAGCAAGCCCAACCATGGCCAAGATCATCAAAGTGTTTTGGTCAATCACCATCAGTAATCGTCACCCGCTTCTTTGTCTTCAGAGGAATCCATCGCCTCGGCGAGACGGGTCTCTTCGTTGAAGTAACGCGCGCGATCCCACATCGCCGGACGGCCAATGCCAGTGGAGACATGTTTTCCGATTATGTTGCCAGCGGCGTCTTCGCCGACCATTTTATATTTGAACAGGTCCTGGGTGATGATCACATCACCCTCCATACCCAAGACTTCGGTGATATGCGTGATGCGGCGAGACCCATCGCGCAGGCGGGTGGCCTGCACGATCACATCCACAGAGCCACATATAATCTCACGCACCGTTCTCTGGGGCAAAGACCAGCCGCCCATGGCGATCATCGATTCCATGCGGTTCAGGCACTCACGCGGCGAGTTGGCGTGGATCGTGCCCATTGAACCATCGTGGCCGGTGTTCATGGCCTGCAACAAGTCGAAGACCTCGGGACCACGCACCTCACCCACAATGATACGTTCGGGGCGCATACGCAGGGAGTTCTTCACCAGCTCGGGCATCGGCATCGGGCCCTGTCACGCGCGGTTGGGCGGGCGGGGGTCTAGGCG
>JBCBZX010000072.1:0-11439 GCA_039815105.1 Pseudomonadota bacterium | reverse complement strand
GCAAAGATGGCGCAGTTTTTATAAATCAGGTTCTGCTGCGGCCTTTGGTCCAGTCGGGCCAAGAAGCTCCTTTGGTGATTGCAGTTCAACGCCGCATCGGCGAGCCGCAAACAAAAGCTTAACGTTCGCACTTGATGCGCACCTGCCCAGTGTGACACCACGCTTCATGTTCAAGCTTCTACTGAAAACCTGTATCGCCCTTTGCCTTGTTGGTCTGTGCACGCACGGTGCCCGAGCCGAAAACGCTGTGGTTGCTGTCGCAGCCAATTTTTTCGTCACAGCTGAAAGGTTGTCGGTAGATTTTGCGCAGCGAAACCCTCCTTTTACTGTGGGCTTGGCGGGCGGATCGACGGGCAAGTTGTACGCCCAGATCGGTGCTGGCGCCCCTTATGATATTTTCCTGTCTGCGGACGCTGAAAGGCCCGAACTGCTGGAAGCTGAAGGGGCAGGGGAAGGCCGTTTCACCTACGCGCTTGGCCGCCTCACCCTCATTCGTTCAGTGCCGGCTGTCGGTACGCCGGAGCCCGCAATGCCTGAGATTGTGGACGACATTGGAGCTGCTTTGCCATCACAATTGGGGCGCATTACGCTGGCTAACCCCATCGTCGCGCCGTATGGAGTGGCTGCCATGCAGGCCATCGCCAAGAGTGACCGTGCCGGCGAGTTGGAGGCAGTCCTCGTGCCGGGTAATTCCGTGGGTCAGGCCTACAGCACAGTGGTCACGGGCAATGCCGACGCAGGGCTTGTGGCTTTCAGTCAGGTGCTGGACGACCGAGCACGAGCGGATGCCGATACGAGCCGTGAGTTGTTGTTCGCCCCCCTTGCCCCGAGTCTTTACGAGCCGATCCGCCAGGACGCGATCCTGCTGACCAATGGTACTAGAAATTCTGCGGCTTTGGCGTTTATGGACTATCTGAAGTCTGATGCGGCGCGGCAGATTATCAAAGCCTCAGGATACACACTACCCGAAGGCTGATGCAGGCCTTTGCGTGATTTGAAAGCAAGCTCTTGTTCTCTGCAATTACAGACTGGACGCCATTTTGGTTGACCGCCCAACTGGCTTTCGCCACGGCGGCCTGCCTGATGGTGGTGGCCACACCCCTGGCATGGTGGCTGGCCAATACGCGTTCACCGGTGAAGCCTTTTATCGAGGCATTGACGGCGTTACCCCTGGTTCTGCCGGCAACTGTTTTGGGCTTTTACTTGCTCCTGATCATGAGCCCCAACGCGCCCATCGGTGCGGCATGGGTTGCGGTGACGGGGTCGACGCTCACATTCAATTTCTCCGGTTTGCTCATTGCATCCATCATCTACTCGCTGCCGTTCGCCGTGCAGCCATTGCAGGCCGGTTTCGAAGCGGTTGGGCGAGGGCCCATGGAGGCTGCCACAGTGCTACGGGCGGGGAGGCTGGATCGTTTCTTTACGGTGGCCGTTCCCCTGTCCCGCCGCAGCTTCGTGACGGCCGCAGTCCTTAGCTTCGCCCACACGGTGGGGGAATTCGGCACGGTGCTGATGATCGGTGGCGCCATACCCGGCAAAACCCAGACCCTGTCCATTGCAGTTTTTAATCGGGTGGAGACATTGCGGTATGATGAGGCTCATGCCCTCTCGGCATTGCTGCTTATGTTCGCTTTTGCCGTGCTGCTGACGGTGTACACATTGAACCGCGGCGCCTTACCGTGGCGTGCCGGGGCCCGCGGCTGATGACTGCGCTCAACTTTGATATTGATGTGTGCTGGAAGCGCGGAGACCTGGACTTGCGTGTCCGGACACATGCGCCGCTCACCGGCACGACCGCGATCTTTGGCCCATCCGGAAGTGGCAAGACGTCCCTCATGCGGTTGATCGCAGGCCTTGAGACGCCCGACAAGGGCAATTTGATCGCCGGTGACATTGTCTGGTTCTCATCAAGTGCAAGAACCAACCTCCCTCCGGCCCATCGAGGGGCAGGGCTGGTGTTTCAGGATACGCGCCTGTTCAGCCATCGCTCTGTTAGGGGCAATTTGGACTATGCCGACAAGCGCCGCGACCGGTCCGTGACGCGCGCCAGCCGAGCTGATATTGAGGCCGCTTTTGATATCGGTCCGCTGCTCAAACGCCGCACTGAAACCCTGTCCGGCGGTGAGCGCCAGCGTGTAGCTCTGGCCCGTGCGCTTTTGTCCGCACCGCGTCTGTTGATGCTTGATGAGCCGTTGAGCGCGCTTGACGCAGAGCGGAAGGCGCGCATCTTGCCGTACCTCAAACGCGCCGCCACCGAGTTCGGCGTGCCGATCATCTATGTCACGCATTCGGTCGAAGAGGTGCTCACCTTGGCAGATCGCGTGATCATGCTGCGCGGCGGTGCAGTGGAGGCCGAAGGGGAACCAGCCGACCTGCTTCAGCTGCCGCCGAGCACTGATGGACCGATTGTTCCGATCAAAGCCACGCTCGTTGGCCCTGGTGAAGTCAAAGGAACGACCCGGGTGCAGTTTGACGGGCAGGAGATCATAATTTCCGGAGAACCAAACGCAGAGCCCGGCGAGCAAGTTATCGTGGAGTTGCCGCTCAGTGGCGCACGATTGCAGGCAGCCCGATAGACGCCGCTTGTTTAGGCTCAGATGCGGACCACATCCTCACAGTCCACACCTCAGGTGAACTCGTCTCAGATGGTGTAGTTAAACGCACCGCCATCGATGATCAGATTCTGACCGGTGATGAAGCCAGCTTGTTGCGAGCACAAGAAGGCGCAGGCGGCTCCAAAATCTTCCGGGTTCCCAAGGCGACCCGCCGGGATGGCCTTTCCCGCATCGGCAATTGCCTGTTCCATGGATATGCCCTGCGCTTCGGCGCGCGCCTCAAGGGTTGCCGCAATGCGGTCCGTGTCGTGAAGTCCGGGTAGGGCACCATTGATGGTGACATTGTCACCGGCAACCTTGCGGGCCAGGCTCGCCACGGCACCTGTCAGGCCAGCGCGAGCGCCATTGGACAATTCCAGCACGGCAATGGGGTTTTTCACAGAGGCGGACGTTATGTTGACGATGCGCCCGAAGCGGCGCTCTCGCATGCCCGGCAACACGGCCTTGATAAGTGCCAGCGGTGTGATCATGTTGCCTTCCACGGCATCGCGCCACGCTTGCATGTCAAAATCGGCAAAGTCGCCGGGGGGAGGACCACCCGCATTGTTGATCAGAATGTCAGGCGCACCGTTTGCAGCGGCCATCACGGCCTCGCGCCCTTCTTCGGATTTGATGTCAGCGGCCACGGCAATTGCTTTAACGCCAGTCGTTTCCGCAATCTCCGCGGCGGCCTGGTGCAGGGGCCCTTCAGAGCGTGCGTTCATGACAAGGTTTACACCGGCTTTGGCCAGCGCCAGAGCGGCGCCTTTTCCAAGGCCTTTTGACGATGCACACACTATGGCCGTGCGGCCAGCAATACCCAAATCCATCGTCACCCTCCTCAGTTTATGAACGCGTGCTCGGCTTAACGCTTATGGATAACAAATTGCAAATGCCATCAGACAGTTCCTAACGCTGCACTCGGGCCAGCCCGGTATTGCGGGCTCCAGACGACTGCACTTGTTAACGCTCGGGCTGTCCAACTCCTATTTCCTCACAAATTCTTAACGGTCGATTGCGAGAATTGCCGGTGGCGAGGTGCGTCATGAATCGCCTCGTTGGGGCGATACAGTCTTCTGTGGGGGCAGACATGAGCAATTTTGATAAGCGCAAACTGCTGGATTTTCGTCCATTCAGACGCCGCGCACGCCCCGGCACAACGTTGCTTGATACGGTTCCCACACCCGCCATGGGCACTCCTCTTGAGCCGCGCGTTCTGCTTGATGCCGCTTTGCTTGAAACGGCAGACAGTGCATTTGATGCGGCGGCCGCCATAGACTTCCATGATCTGCCGTCAGTTGCGCCGCTGACCCAAGAACAGAGCGCGGCCCTGGGCAGCGTGTTGCTGCAAACCGATGCGGGCGCTGGCCTGGATGTGCCCTCTGAGATCGTCTTCATTGATCCCGGCGTGGGCGACATCGCAACTCTGCTCGACCAAATTGATCCGGCCATGGAGGTGATCGTTCTTGATAGCTCCAAGGATGGCGTGCAGCAGATTGCGGATATTTTGAGCACGCGGGAAAACGTGGGCGCGGTCCACATCATCTCTCACGGGTCGGAAGGTGAGCTTGAGCTCGGCAACGATGTTCTGACCGAGGCCTCCATGTCCGGTTTGCATGCCGATGCCCTCGATACGATTGCAGACGCATTGCATGAGGATGGCGACATCCTTGTATATGGCTGTAATTTCGGGTCAGCGGCGGCGACCACCTTGTCCAAGATCACCGGGGCCGATGTGGCTGCGTCTTCTGACCTTACGGGCAGCTCTGCGCGTGGCGGCGACTGGGATCTGGAAGTTGTGCGCGGCGAAGTCACCGCTGAAGCTTTGGAGGCCGACGCGTTTAGCGGTGTGCTCTCGAGCGATCAGAACCTCATCGGTTACGATTTGGATGGTTCCGAAAACCTCTATTTCGTCGACGCTTCCAATCAGTTTCCGTCGACGGATTTCACCTATGAGGTTGAGTATAAGACGTCGGACAACAATTACGCCATCACAAGCTATGAGCGGAGCGGCAACGACTTTCTTTTATATTCTGCCAATGGCAGCACATTGCAGGTTTATATGGGCAGCTCAGTGCTGTCGGTCCCGGTCGATCCCACCAATGGTGTCAGGGTCACGGTTACGCTTGATAGCACATTGCCGTCCAACCAGCTCAAGCTCTACGTTGATGGTGTGTTGGCAGGTCAGGCCAGCACGACAACCACCGTCTCCGCCGGCGGGCACTTCGCAATCGGTCAGGAACAGGATGGCGCTGGCAGTTCTTCGGACACTTCACAGGCCATTATTGGCCAAGTCTATAACGCACGCATGTGGAGTTCGGTTCTAAGCTCAACAGACATATTGAACCGCACTGGCGGTGCCGCCGATGTCATGGATTTCGATTTCTCCGACGTGTCGGCAGACACGATCAATGGCGAAACCGGCACGGTTTTCGACAGTCTTATTCGGGCTACCCACACTGCGCCAGACACAGAAGTGGCTTTGGTGCATGGATTGGAAGACGGAGCTTCGATCCCGCTGGGTTTGACAGCGGACGCGCCGGATCGTGATGGGCCTTGGACTGCTGCCCACACCCTCTCCGGCCTCGCCGATGGCGTGACCGTTACCGACGGCACGAACAGTTTCACCGCCAGTGCGGGTAGCACCAGTGTTGATGTGTCCGCGTGGACGCTGGCGGATATTACGGCCGCCGGGCCAGCGAATTCCGACGTCGACATTTCGATGACCCTGAACACCAGTTTTACTGATACAGTTACATCGGAAGTGGTTTCGGACAGCGCAGATATTCAGTTCCAAATCCGCGCAGTGGCGGATGCGGGTACGATCACTGGCACAGATATGACCGTCGGGGATTCCCTGGCTGCGCCAATTTCAAATTACCTTTCTTTTGCACTTGCGGACACTGATGGGTCCGAAACGGGCACAATTACGCTGACCGGTGTACCGGCGTCATGGGTGCTGATGAACGGGGCAGTGACCCTGGCAAATGTTGGGGGCACAGTCAGTTTTGCCGCTGCGGACTTGGCCAACATTACACTTGCGGCCAATGGCAGTGCCGGCGGCTCGGTTACAATCACCGCCACCCTCACAAGCACTGAAGGTGCAACTGGCAATCAGGTTGGAACCGCGACTGCGACATCGGTGCCAGACACGTTCACACTCACCGTCACTGCAAATGATGCGCCACAAGTGTTGGGCGAAGCTTATACGATTGAGCAGAGCACGAGTTTCAATGGCTCCGTGGCAACCAATGATTTCGACCCCGATGGCGATAGCCTGACCTATGCCGTTGCCACGGGCACAACATATGGCGATCTGGTGCTGAACCCCAACGGCACATTCACCTATCAGCCACAGACCGGCTATGTAGGCTCTGATACGTTCCAATACACAGTTGATGATGGCAATGGAGGGGTCGCCACACAGACAGTCACCATTACGATTGAGCGGACCTCCGATAAGCTATCCACCTCCGGGCCCGTGACCACCAACGAAGACACACCGGTCAATCTGGGGCTGTCGGTGGCGCCTGACGTTTACCTTGGTGGCAATCTGCAGGACGTGATCGGCACCGCCACCGGTTTCCGCGCTGCAGGGTCCTTGGCCGGAACCCAGTTCGACCTGCCGGCCGATGCCAAGGGCGTCACAATTACAGCTTTCTCGAATTTGCCGACGAACACCAGTAACGAAGATCGTTTCAACGATGATTATCAGATCCTTCGCATCCGCGTGGATCTCGCCACCCAAACCTTCTCGGGCATTCTGGGCCAAGTGGATGGATCCGCAGCCCAGTCTGACCAGTTCGCGTTTCAGGACGTCCCATTCGGCACTTTCGCCGGTGCCTCCGGTTCGGTAACCAGCGGCGACGGTACCTATGACACGGAAATCACCATCCGTATGGTGGATGCGGATACATTTGAGATCGTACAGCGTAGGGATGCGACGACCGCCGATCCACTCCAGACCAGCTATCTTGCAGAGTTTGTGACGCCGGATGGCACATCGGCCAACTTCCTTGGTGCAAATTCAGGCTATCAGGATCGGAACCAGACCGGCGATATCGTTATCAATATTCCCGCAGGCGCCAGCTACATCATGCTCAATGAAGTGGGTGCGGGGACCGACGCCAACTATCGCGTTGAACATAAAAGCTTTGGCCGTACCTACATAGACCTGTCGACGGAACTGGCCTCTGGCACTTTCATGGCTGAAATGGGCGAGACCGATGCGCGCACGGTTGCCTACGGCTTCACGGATTACAATGTGAATGAGACCAGCCCGGACTCAATTCTGGCGTCGGCGGGAGCCCTCACCGGCGATACGACAGCGGCTTCTTACGCAACGACGGACTCGACCGCGACGACCACACCAAGCGCCACCACACACTCGGCGGAGTCTGATCAGACCTACTATATTCGCGACAATGGAGATGGCACCAAGTCGCTGGTCATCAACCGAAATTCTGAATACGCAAACAATTTTCGGTCCATGTACACCGCCGAATTCTACGAGCGTGTGAACTATTCATCCATCGCTGCCTTCGTGGAGGTGGAGTCCGACTATGGGACCATGTTTGCCGAGGGTTCCGGCAGCGTTCCGCAACAATTGTTCTTTGACGTTCCCGACAATGCCCGTGTCGGCATATTCCAGCTTTCGCTTTCCACCGTTGGTGGCAACGCTGTTAACGAGAATATGGGCTCGGCATTCGCGGTCATAGACTTCCAGTCCGGGACTTCATCTGGTGCGTTCAATATGAACCGCGCATCTACGCCGGATTTGGTGTCATGGGACAATGTTGAAATTCTGAACTTCGGTACGAACGCCGGTGACCCGGTGTTCTTCAACCATCCCAACACGCAGTCCAACCATGCAAGTGCCGGCAATTTTTCGGACGCGATTGCGGCCAACGCGTTCTTTGAGCTGATCACCAACCCGGACGGCTCTCAGCAATTGAAGTTTGAGACCTATTCCAACGACGGCACCCAGACTTATCGCGACTATTACGGCATCGGTCAGGTGTCCTTTCTTGGAAAGGAAGCCTTCGTCATTTCCGGCTCATCCACCGACGGTACCCTACAGGTAAACCGAGGTGGTACCATCACGCCGGTGCCGCTGAGCGGAGGCAATTATGAAATCGATCCGGAGGATATTCCATTCCTTGAATTTCTGCCGGACCAGCACTTTTCTGGTGAGATTGATTTTACGATCACTCTGACATCTACCGGTGAAACCGAGACCGTGCCGGTGAAAGTGCTGCCGGTTGTTGACGTGCCGGCGCTCACTGTCACAGGCGCAACCGGCCTTGAAGACAGTGCCATTGATCTGTCCGGCGCCTTCTCCGCTACCCTGATTGATCAGGACGGCTCCGAGACCATCGTCGGCTACACCATCGACGCGATACCAGCTGGTTCCGTGGTCATGTCCGGCGGTTCGCCGCTTACGATTTCTGGCGGATCAGTGACGATTACCCCCGCACAGCTCGCAAGCCTCACCATAACGCCACCTGCCGACTTCAATGGTGATATCGACCTGTCTGTCGCGGCTCAGATTCAGGATGATGACGGGCTCGGACAGACGGTGACCCGCTCCACTAATCCCCAGATCGTGACCGTCACCGTTACACCGGACAATGATGGTCCAACCGCCAACGACGATAGCGCTGAAACCGGGGCAGGGCAGGATGTCACGATCAATGTGTTGGCGAACGATTCAGATATTGATGGTGATACATTAACCGTCACCGAAGTGGGCGGCACGGCTATTTCGGTCGGTTCGCCCGTCACGCTGGGCTCCGGCACCGTTGTGGCGTTAAACGCCGATGGAACGCTCACCCTCACACCAGGGCAGGCAGCCGGGACCTCTGAGCCCATTGTTTACACCGTGTCGGACGGCACTGCGACAACCACCGCCACCGCCACGCTTGTCGTTCACGAGAGTGGTGACGCGCTCTACTCAAACAGCGGGACCGGCAATCATCCTGGCTCAATTCTGTGGTTGAACTGGGAGGACTATCTCGGCGGCAATGGTGACGCCCGCAACGGCATCTCTGATGGAGATGTTGTGGTCTTTGATCTGCCGCTGGGTGGGAAACTGAAAGTGACCTTCTCGGCGACTTCCGGTGTCGGGGGAATGTACGCCGCCGATATGAATACGTGGAGCGGTTCCCAGGCTCACAACGAGTACAACACGGCTGGTTCGGGTGAAGCTCTTTACGCTTTCGGTACGGCCCAAGCCTACACGATGACGTTTGAAGCCAGCCTAAACGGGCAGACCTTCAACCCGGATGTGCTTTTCACTGATGCTGAGGCCAATGCGACTGGAGAGCAACATACCGTCGTCACCAACGGAGACGCCTGGCAGCTGATCGAGAATTTGGGCCCGGGGTCTACCAACACGAGCGGGGAAGACACCAACACCGCGGTCATTGACGAGTCCACGAGCGGAACACCGCTATATCTGAGCGAGAACGCCTCTCAACTTACGGTCAGTCTCACAAGCGGAAATTCAGCGACCGCCTTCGGTATTCTTTGGCCCCGGGACTTTGGCGATGTGGCTGGCTATGGCGATGCATGGCACTTTGTGGATGAGACGGCCGTTGCTGGCACCGCAACTGGGCTCGAAGCACAGGGTGTCAGCGCCCCGTTCCTGGGCACAGCGGCGGGAGATGCCGATGTGGGTACCCGTGATCAGGCCAATAGCGATCCCGACGCCAATGATGATTCCATTTCATCGTTCCCGACCTTGGCTGGGAACTCCACGGGCTATCAGGTGGATGTGACCGTCAACAACCCGTCTTCTGATCCGGCCACGGTGGGTGCGTGGATCGACTTTGACAATAACGGCACGTTTGACGCGGATGAATATGCGTCGGCGGTGGTGCCCGCCAACACCACCAACGGCACCGTGACACTTTTCTGGACCGGGCTGAACGCTGCGGGACCAGACGTTCACAACCCGGGAGCCAATACCGATATCGGTATGCGCGTGCGCATCAGCACCGATACCATGGATGCCGGCAGCGCAACCGGCGGCATGAGCGATGGTGAGGTCGAGGACTATCTGGTTACTCTTCAACCTTCTGGCGGCGCCAACAATGCGCCCAATGCGGTGGTTGATACAACTTCAGTAACAGAAAACACCGCCCAGGTCGCGGTCGGTAATGTTCTGGGCAATGACACAGATACCGATGGTCACACGCTGACCGTTTCGGATGTGAACGGCACGCTCGTAAGTGGCGGCGGCACCACGATTGCCGGCACTTATGGCACGCTGACAATCGCCCCCGACGGCAGCTACAGCTATACGTTGGGCGCGGCCGCTGATGTGTTGAGCACGGCCGATACACCGACTGAGGTCTTCACCTACACCGCCTCCGATGGCTTTGGCGGCGCTGCGACTGCGACGCTCACGGTCAACATTCAAGGCACTAACGATACACCCGATGCACTCTCCAAGCAGATTGTGGCTGCCGAGGAATCGACCGGAACGCTGCTTGGTCTTCCAGCACCCACCGACGCCGAAAATGACACGCTTACCATCACGGTGAACACTCGCCCGACCATGGGCGTGATCAAGCTTGCGGACGGGACGCCGGTCACCGACGGCATGGTGCTTTCAACGGCTGATTTGCAGGGCCTGCAATACGATGCTCCTGGCGATTATCTCAACGGGCAGAACCCAGGAGACTTTATCTACACCGTCAGTGACGGCAATTCGTCAGAGAACTTCACCGTCGATATCGTCGTCACGCAGGTGAATGATGCGCCGACAGCTCAGTCGAAATCCATCACGGTCGATGAAGAGTCCGGCGACACCGCCATCGGCCTGACTTTGCCAAGCGATCCGGATGGCGACGCCTTAACCATAACGATCACCGATGTTCCCAATGTTGGTCTGGTGAAGACCAGTGCCGGAACCGTGCTGTCGAACGGCGATACCATCACCGCCGGCCAACTGGCCGCCTTGGTCTATGAGGCCCCCGAAGACTACACGGCGGGTGTTGATCCAGGCGAACTGACCTACTCAGTGGACGACGGAACAACCGCGACCACCGGCCTGGTGGATATTATCGTCAGCCCGGTAAACGATGCGCCGGTGACCTATACCAAGAGCATTTCGGTGGGTGAAAACTCGACTGACAACATTGTGGGCCTCACGGCCCCAACCGATGCCGACGGGGATGGCCTTGTCATCACTGTCACCGGACTTCCCACCGGCGGCTCAATCACTCTGGCCAACGGAACGCCGCTTTCCATCAACCAGACGCTCAACATCTCGGAGATCGCGAACCTCCAATATGATGCGCCAGCCATTGCGGGAAATTACGGCAAGTTCACCTATGAGGTGGATGACACGACCACCGTCGTCACCGGCGAAGTGAACGTTTCGGTGCAGACCACGCCGGTTGCTCCCACCACCAGCGACCGCACCATCACGGCCTTCGAGGACACGCCTTACGTCTTTTCGATCTCCGATTTCCCGTTCTCCGATGCCAACCCGGGCGACACGCTGTCCAACGTGCGCGTGGACTCGCTTCCTGCAGTGGGACAGCTCCGTCTCAATGGCTCTGCGGTCGGTCTGGGTGATGTGCTGTTCGCGTCAGACATTTCTGCGGGCCGTTTAAGCTTCGTTCCCGCAGCTGATGCTTCCGGCACCGGCTATGCAGCTTTTGATTTCGCCGTCTCGGACGGCTCACTCTACTCCACCACTCAAACCATGACGGTCGACGTCGCGGCCGTGAACGATGCGCCTGTTTTGTCTGGCGACTTGTCAATCGGTGGCGATGAAGGCGCTGTCATTCCGATCTCAACTGCCGATCTCAACGGCACAGATGCCGACGATCTG
>JBCBZX010000440.1:0-1966 GCA_039815105.1 Pseudomonadota bacterium | reverse complement strand
GCGGGGCACTGGACGCGGGAGCCAATGGCTACATTCTCAAGGATGTGAGCGCCCAAGAGATGAGCCGCGCCATTCAAACCGTCGCCAGTGGCGGCGTGCATCTGTCCACCCAGGTAGCGAGTTCTGTAACGGCCCCTTCGCGTCCTCAGGAGGGTGACAGGACCCTGACGCCTCGCGAACGCGATGTCTTGAGCCTTATCGCCAAAGGACAGTCGAACAAAGCGGTGGCGCAGCAATTGGGCATTTCGGTGCGGACGGTGGAGAGCCATCGCCAAAACCTCAGGGACAAAACCGACAGCGGCAACACCGCAGATCTTGTGCGTCTGGCACAGCAACTCGGTTTGGCCTGATCCCAACCTGAACCCAGCTTGGCATTGGTTGACCGGTCCCCTTGTCGGGCCGGAAACGGGCCCGCCAATTTCGACCTTGTTACCGACCCGATAAGCCCGCAGTCATCAAATGTTCTGCGATGTGGGTTTTCCCGCACGGATGCATTTCACACTGGCAATTGAGCACAGTTTCTGAAAGCTACCCGGCCAGGCGAATAAACAGCCATTGAGATGTCACCATGGTACCAGCGTTTGAAATTCTCCCGCCGCCGCCAATAATTGCGGGGCGGGGCAGCGTGGAGCGAATTCCCGGCGCTGCCACCAAACTTGGCATGACAAAGCCACTTCTGGTGGCTGACAGTTTTTTGGTGGGCAATGGATATGTCGACCAGCTTCAACGCCAGCTGGCCAGCGTTGGTATTGAAGCGCATATCTTTGCCGGCTTTAGCGGGGAGCCCAAGGCAGACCACATCAATGCAGGCACTCAGACGGCCCTGGCGCACGGATGTGATGGCGTGATCGGATTGGGGGGCGGCACCACACTCGATATTGCCAAGTTGGTGGCATGTTGCGCCGCACCCTCCGCCAATGGCACGGCCCCCAACCGCAATGTGATGCACTACGCTCTGGGCGCAACGCCCCTGCCAGACACCCCCCTGCCCAAATTGCTTGTGCCGACAACGGCAGGCACAGGGTCGGAAATGAGCGCCACGAACATTTTCGCCGGAGCGGACGGGCGTAAATTGTGGGCCTGGGCCGCCCAGAGCCGGGCAGATATAGCCATCATTGACGGCGATCTTCTCAACTCCATGCCGCCATATCTTTTGGTCTGGTGCGCCATGGACGCCTTCGTCCACGCCTTCGAAGCCTCGACCAATCTATCGAGCCATGAAGGGGCAAACTTGTACGCCCATCGCGCCATGAAGCTGATCGTTGAAAACCTGGAGCCAGCGACCCACGGCAATGGTGACGCGCTTCAGGCATTGGCCCTGGCCTCCGCATGGGCTGGTGTGGCCATAGACAGGTGCGGCACAGCCATAGCCCACATGGCCAGCCACGGCCTGGCGGGCATAGCGCCAGTCCACCATGGCATGGCGACTGCCCTGGCCTTTGAAGCGACATTGCCCTGGTTGCTGGAGAGCAATGCTAGCTGCCTGAGACAAGCGGCGCAGGCCTGCGGAACTGACATTCAGGGTCTGCCCGGCACTATTGCCGATATGATCGATCTTGTGCCTGATGCTCGGGTATGGCCGGATCAGATCGCCGCCATTGAGCCACAAAAACTGGCGAGCGAAATGGCCCGCCCCGAAAACGCGCCCATGCGGGATCGGACAATTCGTCAAATCTTGGACCCCGACATGCTGCCATTGGCCAATGCCATCCTGATGAAGGGCCCCTGATGACCAAGATCGCCCGCATTGAAATCACGCACCACAAAATGGCCCTCGATCCACCCTTCAAGGCGAGTTGGGATGGTCGTTTGCGTGAGCATTTTGACGCGACGATCGTCCGCGTTACCGATGAGGACGGACGAACCGGAATCGGTTCAGGTGATCTCATGCTCGGCTTTGAAGGGCATGAGGACCTGTTCATCGGCCACGAGCCCGATGAACACGATCGCCACTACACAGTGCTCG
>JBCBZX010000150.1:0-7357 GCA_039815105.1 Pseudomonadota bacterium | reverse complement strand
TCTTACGAACGTTTATCTAAGCTCTCTCTTCGGCAAGACGATTTGTTACGCCAATCACTGCGGTGCATCGAGGTAAGTGTTTATCGCGCAGCGCACGTGCTCTCTTGGGCAGCAATGGCTGACTATCTTATAGAATACGCCCTCGCCGACGGCGGACAAGCCATCCGCCTCGTGCGGCCAAAGTGGAAATTCGCTGATCGCATCGAAGTTGAGGAAACGCATGGCGAATTCGCAATAATCGAGGCCATGCGTGCGGCATCTCTGTTGCAGAAGACGGAGGCAAAATCTCTCCACGGGTTGCTGAGCAAGAGAAATGAGTGCGCTCATCCCACAAGTTACCTGCCCGGCATGAACGAGGCTTTGGGGTTCGTTTCTGAAATTCTCAATAGATTGGAAACGCTGGAGAGACGGATCAATCTTTAAACACGCGACGGAACGGTCGTTAGTTGAGCGCTTACTCCCCCATACCGGAACAAACGTAGGCTGCAAGGCTCCCCCACGATCTGGACCGCAGGCTTGCGCAGCTTGGGGCGTGGGGGGCGGTGCCTGCTTCTGGCGATTGCGCAGTCGGCGGAACCGGGAGGCCTTCGACCTGTCACCCGGCGCGTACTACGGCGCGCCTGTCGCAGCAGACGACCTTAACTCCGAGTGCGGGGTCGCTCTCGCTCCTTTTGCTTTGCAAAAAGAGCTGGCGCTGGCTCTCCGTCGCCGCAAGGCGGCTCGGAAGGAGCGTGACAAACGGGCGGTGTTCGACCGCCGGGCACTCATGGTGCCTAAAGGTCAAAAATCGCCGAGCGGGAGCCCTTGGGCAATCGCACAACAACATAGCTGAGATTGCCCAAGGGCTCCTGCTATTCAGCTTTGCTGATTAGCGAAAAGCGGCAGTTCTTTTTGCGCAGCAAAAGGAACGAGAGCGCCGCGCCTGCACAACCCAGCGCTCTTGGCGGGTGGGAATGTATACGCATGTGCGTCATCTCTTCCGTCATCCTCGGCCTTGAGCCGAGGATCCACCTTTCGGATGGCTCTGACCACTGACGCAAGGAACTGAGGTGGACCCTCGGGTCAAGCCCGAGGGTGACGAATGTGGGGTGAGTGATGGAGCAGCGCTCTCGCAATGTTTGCTTTGCAAACAAAGCTGTCGCTGCGCAACGGCGCGGCTTCGCCGCTTGTTTGTCTCGCAATGTTTGCTGTGCAAACAAGGCTGCCGCGTTTGGAAGGTGCGCCGGATGCTGCGTGTGTAGTTGTCAGATCGTCAAATATCTGACGACTAAAACCCCAAGCACGGCGCTTGTCGTAATCACCCGGCCAAGGCCCCATTTGAGCGCGAAGGCCATGATGGCTGCGATGAGGAACAGGATTACCGCCGCAGGGCGGATCGTGCTCAAAAGGGGCCAATCGAAGGCGAAGGGCCCCTGCTCCACCCGGACCAAATGGCCGAACAGCACGTGGGTGGCGAACCAGATGGACAAATAGGCGATCACGCCCACCACGGCGGCGGTGATGGCGTCGAGCGCGCTTTTGAGACGGGGCTGGGCGGTGATCCACTCCACATAGGGCGCGCCGGCGAAGATCCACAAAAAGCACGGCACGAACGTCACCCACAACGCCACCGCGCCGCCGGCAAAGCCCCATGCGATCTGATTGTCGGCGCCGGCAGCGGCCAGAAAGCCGACAAATTGGGTGACCAGGATAAGCGGCCCTGGCGTGGTTTCGGCGAGGCCCAACGCGTCGATGAGTTCGGATTGGGTGAGCCAGCCAAAATTGGTCACCACATCCTGCGCGATGTACGCCAGAACGGCGTACGCTCCGCCAAACTTTACCACCGCCAACTGGCTGAAAAACAAGCCGATGCGCGTCAGAATGCCATCGGGCGCTAGGATGTAGAGCGCAGCCAGCGGCACCAACCACAGCGCGCCCCAAAGCAAAACCGTGCCGGAAATGGTCGCTAGTGTTGGACGATCCACATGCTCCGGCGCTTCAGTAGAGGCAAGGAAGAAGAAGCCGACCAAGGCCGCACCCAACACGATGATCGGGTACGGCACGGCCAGAAAATACAGGCCTATGAACGCCGCTAGAGCGATGGCCCAAGCCGGCCAACCGTTCAGCGCCCTGCCCGCAACCTTGCGCAAGGCCTGCAACACGATCACCAGCACTGCGCACTGGATGCCAAAGAAAATGGCGGAGACCAGCGGCACATTGCCAAAAGCCACATAAAGCGCGGCCAGCGCGAAGATGATCGCCGCGCCGGGCAGCACGAACAGCAGGCCACCGAGCAGCCCGCCACGCCACCCGTTGAGCTTCCAGCCCGCATAGGTGGCCAATTGCATGGCCTCCGGCCCCGGCAACAACATGCAAAAGCTGAGCGCGTTGAGAAACTGCCGCTCCGTGAGCCAGCCGCGCTCCTCGACCAGTTCGCGGTGCATGACAGAGATTTGCGCAGCAGGGCCGCCGAACGACAATATGCCGATGCGCCAGAAAGCGAAAAACAGGGCTCGGTTCGACGGGCGGTCAGTCATAATATCTCATCGTGGGAATGCGTCTCATTTTGCGCGTCCAACACCCAGCGAAACAGCGCGTCATACAGCGGCATCGCAGCTTCACATTGCTCAATGTCATCACGATGAATGCGGCTCAACCCAAGCGACATGGCCAGCAACCCCCTCGCCTCGGGCACGGCGTCCGGCGCACCAAGATCTGCCGCTCGGATGATTTTTGCCAGCTGGGTCAAGGGTGGAGTCTCAAGGCGAAAACGCGCAAGCAGCGCGTCGAAAGTACAGCGCCCATCGTGATCGGCGAATGGCGCACCATCCACATCGAAAGCGGTGGCACCAAATCGATCCGCGACATTGAGCACCTGCGAAGGCGCCACAAAGAGAAACTGCGCCCGGGCGTCAACGAAGCGCCGAACGAGCCAAAAGCGGCAGTCCGGCATCGCGCCAGCCAAAATGACCGCCTGAAAGCACCGCCGCCTTCCGCCCGGCGGCGCGCAATTGGGCCGCAACACCCATGGAGATCTTGAGTCCCTTTTGGCAGTAAACCACCGCTTCATGGACGCCCGCTGTAGCATCCAAGATCGATGAAAAATTGTTGAATGGTACGGTCACTGCCAGCGGCAAAAAGGTTGGGTCGGCTTCGACGTCAGCCGCTAGACGCACGTCTAGAACGAGCGGCGCTTGCGCAGTTTCGATACGGCGCCAAAGCACACCGGGTGGTATTTCATTGAAGGCGGACATGCCAGCATCCTCCGGTTTGACGGTTGGGATGCGAGTCGGGGCCTAAGCCTGACGGGACGCTCGCCGGCCCCTGACAACAAGTGCAAGTAAAGCCATCACCGACAGCTGTCAAACAGGTTGGCGAACCAGCTTACCCACTGGGCACACATGCTTTTTGCAATGCCGCCTGCTGCCGGCGCACTTGCTAGTCGGCGGTGTCGCCTGCCGGCACACTTGCTAGTCGGCAGTGTCGCCTGCCGGCACACCTTGCGTGGCGCCGCCAGCCTCTTTCCACTCTCCAAAGCCGCCAATATTGGTGACGGATGTATAGCCCATGTCCTTGAGCGTTTTGCCGGCAAGGGCCGCCTGCCCACCAGCCGCACACACAACCATGATGTTTGCGTCTTTGGACAAGGCCTCATGGTGAAGACTGGAGTCCGCGTCCGCCGCAAACTCCAACATTCCACGGGGCACCTGCACCGCGCCTTCAATTGTGCCCGTGCTTGCGATTGCAGAGGAATCGCGCACATCCAGAAACACGGTGTTGGCGTTGCCAAAGTGGCCCACAGCGTCAGCCGCGGGCATGCGAGGCACGATCTGGTTGGCCTCGTCGAGATAGTCTTTTGCGCTTTTCGTGCCGATGCCTCCTATTGGCGATGTGCCCGACCTTTAATGTTTGTTGCCGGTAAAAATGTGCTCGCATTCCATTGATTTGCAGGTGAGCAGCCTCAAGGGCAATAGTAGCGCAAGAACATGCTCGACCTGCAAGGACATTCCATGACTAACTCGCTCACCCGCCGCTCTGTCTTTTCACAGGCTGCCAAAATCGCCCTGGGCGCTGCGGCGCTTGCCGCCCTACCACAAAACGCCTGGGCTGCCAGCGGCAGCTTTTCGGGTCGGGGCCGGTACAAGGTTTCGGGTACCGCTACGCTCAATGGCCGCACGCTCACCTTGTCCGGCTTCTCATCTTCGCGCGGGCCGGACGTGTTCATTCACGTGGGCAATGGCGGGCCGGACCACCGGGTGGCAAAGCTCAAAAGCTTCAGCGGCGATCAGAGCTATGAGCTGCCTTCCTCGATTGACCCATCCATGGTCCGGTCAGTGCATGTTTGGTGCCGCGCCTTTGGTGTCAACATGGGCCAAGCCAACCTAAAGTAGTGGGACACACATAGCCCGGATCATGTTGCCAGGCTCGGATCATATGGCCAGGCAAAAATGAGGCGCCCACCGGCCGGGTGCTTGCCAAGCGCGCGGGCAGAGCTACAACCGAAGGGAATAAAATTTCCTCCGGAGCGATGTCATGACCGCCTTTAACCTCGAACTGCTGCGCACGCTTTGTGAAACGCCGGGTGTTCCCGGCAATGAACACAGGGTGCGGGCGTTTATTGAAGGCGAGATTGAAGGTCTGTTCGATGACATGGAAACCGATGCTATGGGGTCTCTGCTCTGCGTGCGGAAATCGCGTAGCAAGGCGAAAAATCCTAGGCGTGTCATGCTGCTGTGCCACATGGATGAGATCGGCTTTCTGGTCAGCCATGTCACGGATAAGGGCTTTGTACACGTGCAGCCCGTTGGGGGTTTCGATGCCCGCAACCTTTTTTCACGCCGTGTTCTCGTGTCCACCGATGAGGGTGATTTAAAGGGTGTGATGAACCCTGGCGGGCGACCGGTGCACATAGCCTCCCCCGAAGAGCGCAAGAAAATTCCGGACCCCCATGAGTTCGTAATCGACCTTGGCCTTGGTGAAGCGACCAAAGACAAAGTGAAGATTGGCGACATGGTCACCATGGATGAACCACTCATGGAGATGGGTGAGCACATCGTGTCCAAAGCGCTGGACAATCGCATCGCCTGTTGGTTGGGCATTGAGGCCATTCGCGCATTGGGCGACGCGGCGCATGATTGCGAAATCCATGTGGCCTTCACGTGCCAGGAGGAGGTGGGACTGCGCGGCGCGCGCACTGCCGCGTTTAAGGTGAAACCCGATATCGGCTTTGGGGTTGATACCACCCTTGCCTGCGATACGCCGGGCGTTCCGGAACAGGATAGAACAACTACCCTTGGGGCCGGGTTTGGCCTTCATGTGAAGGATTCAAGCTTCATTGCAGATCGCCAATTGGTGAAGGAGATCGAAGCTCTTGCAAAGGAAAATGACATACCGTTCCAGCGCACAATGTTGCGCGCGGGCGGGCAGGATGGCGCTGCGGCCCAGCAGGCCGCCGCAGGCGCAAAAGCCGTCGGCATCGTGGTGGGCACACGCTACATTCACACGGTGACAGAAATGATCCACCGCGACGATCTTGCAGCGGCACGAGATATTCTGGCGGCCTACCTTAAGCAGGCTTAGGCGCGACCAGGATAGGCCGGGCCAAGTCGCACAAATCCGGCCAGCCAAAATGAAAATGCCTCTGCCATCTCAAATGGCAGGGGCACAATTTTAAGGTCCATTGGCAGATGGCTACTGGGCCAAGGCCCGAAACTTCTTGGCTCTGGCCTTCACATCGCCGCCCGTGGGGGAAAGAAAAAATTCAACGCCTCGTGTTTCCCTTGGCAGCTTCTTTGCGGCTTCAGGCGATTGAAAAGCGCCTTCCTGGGGGAAATCGAGGTTGGGCAACATCACCGATACATCGATGTTCTGTGCCTGGACGGGGGTGGTTAAAGGAGCCGCAGCGATGGCCATGAAAGCCACAGCCATTGCGGTGCGGGTAAGTGGAGATTTTGCGGGGAATGCCATTTTGGTCCTCTTTTCAAGCTTGGGTCATGGCCCTTTGGAAACCCACATCGGTAATCCGTTTGGTCTGACCACTTGAAGATGAAGATCAGCAACTGCATTTTCGCGCCGCTTTCGAAATCGGCCAGCTCTTGTGGCCTTCGTCGCTTCCTTTTCAGTTCTGACGCTAGTCGGCGACGCCAAACACATCGCTCAAAGATTGCTTGCGGAAATCATTAGGGCTCTGGCCCATACGTTCTCTGAAAGCGCGATTGAAAGGCCCCAGTGACGCGAAGCCGCTTTCATAGGCGATTGTCAAAATTGGCACGTCGGCGCGATCGGGATTGGCAAATGCCTCGGCGGCCGCTGCAACGCGGCGTTCATTGATGAAGGCCGAGAAGTTTCGGTATCCAAGACCCTGATTGATCACCCGGCGCAGGCGATGCTCAGGTGCATCAAGACGTTCGGCAAGGATGCGGATTGTAAGGCCTTCTTCGCGCCAGACACCGCCCTCAATTGCCTGTTCCAAACGCACGGCAAGGGCGTTCTCGGCGATGGACAACCCATTGGCTGCAACCCCACTCTTATTTGCAGCACTGACCCGCCTAGACGGCCATAAATCACCACGGATGCGGAGCATCCAGAAGGTCAAAGTCGTGATGATGGCAAAGACAATGAATGCGATTGCGAAGTCAAACCATACGGGCGTTTCGTTGAACTGGCAGTAGGTGACCAAGCCGGTGATGAACATGCAACCAACGGCAACTTCAATGACGAAAAGGCGACGAAAATCTCGCCTGCTCTGCACCAAATCGTCTTTGTCGGCGCAAATTGCCGTCCGGAACAGGTAGGCGTACATTCCAAATTCCGCCAAGTGAGTGAGTGACATGCCCATGGGCGCCAGGTGCCCGGCACCCACTGCCGCCAGATAGACACCGGCCCCGGCAATATGACGCCGACCGGGTCGGAAATCGTCCGTGAAGAAATCCAGGCACGCCCAGACCACCAACACCGGCGCTAACATAAATGGCCAGTGGGTAAAGCCGTACAATGGGCCAAATAGAACCGAGCCAAAGGTTGAGCGGTCGAGCAGGTGAAGCGCCGACAGGCCAAGGGCCGCTATCAGCGTCCAGGTTTTGACAAGACGGCGCATCTGAATGAGGTGGGCAATCACCAGAAGTGTGATCGCAGCGGTGGAGAAGCGCAGCGCCATATCCAGCAATACCCAAACCGAGATGACCTGCATCTCGGCCAGTGGGACAACATCATACATGGCGCACCCTCCGACCAAACAAACTTGCGCCCGGCGAACCGCCTGCGCACCGGGTATGATAGCCCAAAGCACCGGCATGTGACGCGTCAATTTTGGAATAGGCTAGCCGATTTCGCGCATGTAACGTTTAGAACAGCGAGGCAAAAGGGGCGAGCAAGCTGC
>JBCBZX010000387.1:0-2660 GCA_039815105.1 Pseudomonadota bacterium | reverse complement strand
GTCGGCGGCGATGGCGGCCAAAAGTGCTTGGTGTTGAACTTCACTTTGCGCGCCTACGCTAAGCACAGCCTCGTTGGCGGCAGCGGCTTGCTTTGAAATATGCGCCATCTGCGCGCCAGTAAGCTCTGCACGCGGTGTGATAGGGGCAAACGTCTCCTTGTGAATACGATCAAGTATCGCTTCCAACACCCTACGCTCCAGCGATGGCTGAACCTTTTCGTCATCAACAAATTGTTTGAAGTCTTTTCCTTCAGGCACTTTCGCCAACATGAATGCCGTCGCTTCGGTCCAATCGCCGTGGCAACCCTCAGCAATATATTCTATCAGGCCCGGCGCATTATGTTGGATGATGAGCGGACCGAATTGGCCTACATTTGCAAGAACAGCTTCCGAATCGCGGACACCATCGCTTTTCATTAAGGCCGTTACGTCGGCAGCGAGTGCATCAAGGTGCTTTTGGGCAACCGCTTCGGGTGATTTTTTCCTTATTGCCGCAAACAGTGGCATCAGCCCTGACGCAGTATCTTCTCCCGCAAGAAGGCCGCCACCGAGATCGCTGTCGCCTGAAAAATGGCAATAGGTCGCAAACGCTTTCAGACAAAGCGCGGCTGTTCCCATAGCTGTCAACGACATCGGTTTCTCCTCAACCCATCTCCTTTGTATGGAATATGGGTATCGGAGCTATTTTCTTCAACCAAAGCAGCTTTGACGGCTTCGGCTGGCTCGCCTATGAAACCGGTAACACCAGAGCCAATCGAGAACAGCTCATGAGCGATACGACTGCAGCCGACTCCGGCCCGCGCAAGGCGCGGCCGCTTTCGCCGCATCTGGAAATTTATAAGCCCATTCCCACCATGGTGATGTCGATCCTGCATCGCGTCACCGGCGCGGCGCTGTATTTCGGCACCATTCTTGTTGCTTGGTGGTTGCTGGCGGCCGCCTCTGGCCCCGGAGCGTTTGAGACCGCGTCGAACTTCTTCGGCTCGTGGTTCGGTCGCCTGGTGCTGTTCGGCTACACCTTCGCGCTCATCCACCACGCGCTGGGTGGTTTGAAGCATCTCGTGCAAGACACCGGCCGCGCGCTGGACAAAGACGTGACCACCAAAATGGCCAAAGCCCAGCCTGTGCTGTCGATCATCATCACCGTGCTGATTTGGTTTGCGGCCTACGCCGTTCGGATGGGTTAGAGCGATGATTTTGGCGATGAAGCGAGCACTAGCAGCCTTGATGCTATGCGTCTTTGCGACAGCGGCTTTTGCAACAGGCAATTCAGTTCATGGTCTAGGTTCGGCTCCCGGAGGCAACGGAACTGAGATTTATGTTTCGCACACCTTCAAGCCGGACGCAAAATGCTGCGTCGGCCCGTGGTTTGTGACGATTGATAGATGGGGTCGTATGACCGAAGTGGAGCCGACGAGAGTTGGCTGGTTAGTGTCCACAGAGCCCCGCTCGAGAGGTCGCGTCTATCGGGGCGCCCTAGGTTGGAGAATCAAGCAATGAACACCGATCAAGATTTCCGCACCCCGCTTTCCCGCGTTCGTGGCCTCGGCTCTGCTAAAGACGGCACGCAGCACTTCTGGCATCAGCGGCTCACCGCGATGGCCAACCTGTTTCTGATCACCTTCTTCGTATGGACCGTCGTCGCGCTGAACGGGGCGACATGGGAAGAAACTGTCGCATACCTTTCCAGCCCGTTGGTCGCTATCGTGATGGTGATGGTGCTCGGTGCCGGCATTTATCACATGAAGCTCGGCATGCAGGTCATCATCGAAGACTATGTGCACGGCGCGGCCGGCAAGGCGCTGTTGATAGCAAACGTGTTTTTCGCGTTTCTCATCGCAGCCATTTGCATATTCGCCGTATTGAAACTGGGCTTCGGAACCGTCGCGCCAGTCGTACCCATCGCCAGCTGATCGCCTTCGGGCGGCGGCAAGCCAAACAGAATTTCGGGATTCAATTTCATGGCCAACACTGAAAAAGCCTACACCTTCATCGACCACACAGTGGACGTTTGCGTCGTGGGCGCGGGCGGGGCCGGGCTTCGCGCCACGCTGGGCGCCGCGCAGGCCGGGTTGAAGACGGCCTGCATCACCAAGGTGTTCCCCACCCGCTCTCACACGGTTGCCGCGCAGGGCGGTGTTGCAGCATCGCTCGGCAATATGGGCAAGGACACCTGGCAATGGCACATGTACGACACGGTCAAGGGTTCCGACTGGCTGGGCGACCAGGACGCCATTGAATATCTGTGCCGCGAAGCGCCCAAGGCCGTTTATGAACTCGACCATTTCGGCGTACCTTTCTCGCGCACCGAAGAAGGCAAGATCTACCAGCGCCCGTTTGGGGGCATGACCACCGAATACGGCGAAGGCCCACCCGCCCAGCGCACCTGCGCGGCAGCAGACCGCACCGGGCACGCCATGCTGCACACACTTTACGGACAGTCCCTGAAATACGATGCGGAATTCTACATCGAGTATTTCGCCATCGTCCAAAACCAATAATATCGGCGCGATTATCACCATTTACATCAGCAATTTGACGCGGATACTTATCAAAACTATTCCAACCACCTTGGCTTTCAGTAAAATGGTCATTTTTGGCTATAATTGTCGAACTAAAAGTACCATCGCTTTGCCCTAAAGCAACCAATACATTGTCAT
>JBCBZX010000418.1:0-2224 GCA_039815105.1 Pseudomonadota bacterium | reverse complement strand
GCCGGGTTTATCGGCTCCCCCACGATGAACTTCGTTGAAGGCGCCGCCGCCCAAGCCGTTGGCGCCCACACGATGGGCATTCGGCCCGAGCACATGGATGCGTCGCTTGATGGCAAGCCGTCGGACATGGCGTTTGAAGGCACAATCGCATTCTCAGAAGTGCTGGGTTCGGACACCTTCGCCCATGTGGATACGGAGAATGCAGGTCGCATGATCGCCCGCCTGCCAGGCAAC
The DNA here is from genome assembly GCA_039815105.1 of Pseudomonadota bacterium. Classification (GTDB taxonomy): domain Bacteria; phylum Pseudomonadota; class Alphaproteobacteria; order Rhizobiales; family Rhizobiaceae; genus JBCBXA01. Next base: position 1,990 of record JBCBZX010000418.1, on the reverse strand, counting down.
CTGATGCCAAAGGCTGGCGACAGAATTTGGCTGGTGCCGCGTCAGGCAGACATTCACCGGTTTGACGCCAATGGCAAACCCATGGGCCGCCTCACAGCGGCTGCGTGATAGGGGGAAGCGCCGCCTTACCGCCGCCGCGCAGCTAGAGCGAAATCTCCACCACCACTGGGCAATGGTCGCTCGCCTTCGGGCGATCCCACCCAGTGCGGGGATAGCGCTCAACCTCAAATCCCTTTGGAAAGGGGGTTCGGTGAGGTTGCCCGCCACGGACAATTTCAGGTTTCACATGCTGGTTTAAGCTCGCCAATCTTGGCGAGACGAGAATGTAGTCGAGTTGGCACAAATGTTGTTCTCGCTGCCCACGGGAGTGAAAAAGCGTCCAGCGTTCCATCGGCGTAAGCCGTGTCAGGAGGTCTGTGGCGAAGCCACCCTCAAACAATGGGTCAATGCCGCTGGTCTTCTCTTCCGTAAGCGTGAATTCATAGCCCTTGCGCCTTGAACCAGCCACCTGGATCTTCTCACGATAGGCGTTGAAATCGCCACATATTGCCCAGTTCATCTGGGCTGTCTTGTTTTCAAAGCGGCGCTCAATAATCTTGCGAACCGCCCTGGCCTCAGCACGTCGCACCGGCATGGAATAAGTTCGGCCATCCATACCATCTCTGTTTGGTCCCATGCTTTTGAAATGACACACATATACTGTCATGGGGCGACTGCCGATGCGCAGATCAACTTCAAGGCAATCCCGGCGAAACACCCGGCGGCTAGGATCCTCCCCGCGGGCTTGCAAATCCTCATCCATCAGATCGAGATCAGCATAGGTCAGCTCTCGGTGGCTGGTGACCTTCACCACTTCCATGTCATGGCCAGATGCCGACATTTGTCGTGCAGCCAACGCCACATTGATGCCCCGCCCGTCATTGCCAGCCAGCACATGGCGCTGGCGGAAACCACTTCCATTCATGCGGTACAGATAGCCCCGCTCAAACGCAGCCAGCGCATCCTCATCTTCCACTTCCTGCAAGCACAACACATCCGGCTCGCAATCCGCGATTGCCAAGGCGGTCAGCTGGCGCGTGTCGTCGGTGAGAGCGATCATTCGCGCCTGTTCAATGGCCTTCAATCGCGCCTTGTCCGAGATGTCGTAAAGCGCCGTCGCACGATCAAGCCGATGCGCTTCCCGCACACCCTCAAAGTCAAAGCGCGACATAAGATTTTCAACATTGAATGTGGCGAGGCGGAAGCGTGGCTGGTCTGTCATGGAGCAGACCATAAGTGTGTAAGCACCGACCCGCCAGCGATCAAATCCTAAGAAGTGACCACCCTGGCCGCAGGGTCATATGCCCCAGGCGTCGCCCAAGGCAATGCCTCACGAATGAGACTCGGCATGGGCTGAAAGCCCGGCAAATTGCCGTCGCGTGGATCATAGGCCTCGACCCCCATACCGTGTGGCGATTCATCCGATCCGGGTGATGAAAGGGTGGCATCAAGAAACATGACACCCATCACACGACCCGATCTCCTGACAACCTGCACGGGGCGCAACTCTTTAGCTGGCGGCAACTGAAGGTCAAACGTCTCTGGCAAAGCTGTCATATCCGTCAGCTCAATGCGCGCCCCACCGCGCGACATGTCACGTATGGTGCAATTGATCGTTCTCTGGGCATTGTCCCAAACTATGCGCGCAGAACGCAATGTGCGAACTCGCTCAAAATCTCTGTTGTGCTGTTTGGACATCCGATGGCCTCATATGACGGAGCAAAACTGACGTTCAGTGTGCCACAACGGCCTAATGGAAAAGTTAAACAAAGAGGGCGGCCCGCAGGCCGCCCTTCAACACGCAATATGTGGCAAGCAAATTAGTTTTTGGCTTTATCCACCAATTGGTTGGACGCAATCCACGGCATCATGCCGCGCAGGCGCTCGCCAACTTCCTCAATCTGGTGGGCGTCGTTCACCCGGCGGATACCTTTGAAGCGCGCTGCGCCCG
>JBCBZX010000455.1:0-1713 GCA_039815105.1 Pseudomonadota bacterium | reverse complement strand
GCAGCTTGCTGTCGATGGCGACGTTAAACAAAGCCAGATCGCGTAGATAACCCGCCAGTTCGAGCCGCGCTCGGATCGCCCAGACCTGTTTTGGCAACAGGGGCCGCTTCTGACCAATAATGCGTCCTTTGTTCCAGGCTTTGCGCTTGGGTGTGACTGCAGGAAGTTGGACTCTTGGCATGACATGCCCTCCGATCCTCCCTCCATACCCAATCATCAGCACCGCGCTGACAGGACAACCCTACAATCTGAAGGAATGGCAGGTGTCAGAGGCGCACAACGTCGGACGTTGCCGCACAAGCATTGGGCCGCTCCGAGCCCAAAGTGTCGATTTTCTGTACCGCAGCGAAAGTCTTGTTTCGGGAGGTCGAAACAGACTGATTGGGGACCAAGATGTAGCAAATGCTCATTTCCAAGGGCAGGACGACACTATCGCCTTTGCAGAAGGTCCTAAGTTTTATCGATGCCAGCCCCAACTTTTCGATTTGTCTTGCCTGCTTAGCCATTTGAGCCATAGTTCGGGTGGAATTCAGATTAAGATTTTTCACGGACGGAGCCGTCATGCCTCAGATCTTGCAGATTGCTGCAATTGCAGCTGCCACCTTTGGCACGGGTGCCGCAACCCTCACCGTGATGAATCAAGACATTCCCGACCTGGCCGTGCCGGAAGGCGAGTGGACTGCGTCAGGCGCGTTGGATGGGATTTCGTTCAGCGTATCCGGAACGGACCTATCGAGTGGTGCAGAGCTGGAAGACGAGATCATTTTTCGTGAGGGCACGTTCCAATCCATTGATTGCGAACAGTACTGCAATTTCGGCTGGTCCGAATACTTGACCAAAGAAATCGACGGGGTGATCCACTTTACCGCCACTGCGCTGTGTCCAGATGCCCCGCACACTGTGGTTTGGTACGGCACGCTTGAAGGGGATGAATTGGCGATTGACTTGACTTGGACGACCCGGCGTTGGTATTGGACGAACCAAATCCAGATCAGAGGTGCCGGGGTGGCAGTCCCGCCAGAGGCGGTAGCCGGCTGAGCACTCACATGAAGCCTCACGGGTTAAGTCTGCGCGGCCTGATTCTCAAGATTGGTATCCTGATTGGTTTCCTTGTGCTGGCCACATGGGGTGTGCATATGATCCGTGACGCGCTGGACCTCCAGATCCGGCCCGACAACGAGCAGCAGGTCCACAAGGCCATCATGATCGGTGCCGTGGCTTATGTCGTGCTTCTTGCAATTCCATTTGTGCCCGGAGCAGAAATTGGGATTGCTCTCCTCGCAGGTTTTGGCGCGGCGATTGCGCCACTGGTCTATGTCTGTACGGTTGCCGCCATGATGCTGGGCTTTATGGTCGGGCGGTTTCTGCCAGTCGGTGCGCTAGAGCGAGTCTTGTTGATTTTGGGGCTGCGACGCGCGGCGAACCTAGTAGCCCGAGCCGCGCCTTTGTCAAAGGACGAGCGTGTCGCGATGCTTCTTGAAGGGCAGTCAAAGCGGGTTGTTCGCCTTGCTCTGCAATATCGATATGTGGCGATTGCGGTCGCGTTAAATACGCCGGGTAACTCTATTGTTGGTGGCGGCGGTGGCATCATGATCATTGCAGGGCTGAGCGGCATATTCACACCAGCTTTGACGTTTCTAACGGTCATTCTTGCCTAGCCGCCAGCGGTGACGGCAGTGCCTGGGCACCGGATATCCGCAGGGCCACCCTGAG
>JBCBZX010000069.1:0-11685 GCA_039815105.1 Pseudomonadota bacterium | reverse complement strand
TGGACAAAATTAGGACAATACTGGATTGCGCCGAATAGGTTGAACCTCTACTCGTCGCGCCATTACGATACTGACGATCGCCTATATTCGGATTTCACTGAGCAAACCGGTATCAAGATCAATCGGATTGAAGGTAAGGCCGATGAACTGATCCAGCGCATGGCAGCCGAGGGTGCAAACAGCCCGGCCGACGTTTTGCTGACCGTCGACACTACACGCCTTGAGCGTGCGAAGGATGCGGGCGTGCTTCAACCCATCGACTCCGCCGTGCTGGAAGAGCGTATCCCGGCCAACCTTCAGGACGCCGACAATGAGTGGTTTGGTTTTTCTCAGCGTGCGCGCATTTTCTTCTACGACAAGAACGATGTCTCCGAGCCGCCTATGACCTATGCCGCCTTAGCGGACCCGAAGTATAAGGGTCAGGTGTGTCACCGTTCTTCGACCAATGTTTACTCCCAAACTCTGCTGTCCGCTGTGATTGAGAATCTTGGCGAAGACGCTGCTAAGGGTTGGGCCAAAGGCGTTGTTGAGAACTTTGCCCGTGCCCCACAGGGCGGCGATACGGACCAGCTGCGGGGCCTCGTCTCCGGTGAGTGCGACATCTCTGTGTCCAACACCTATTATTTCGCCCGTGCGATCCGCAAGGATGTTGACGGCTTGCCAGCAGATGCGCGTGAGAACATTGGCTACGTCTTCCCGAAAATGACGGATACTGCCGGGTCTCACGTGAACTTGTCTGGTGGCGGCGTGGCCGCCAATGCCCCCAATAAAGAGAATGCGATCAAGTTTCTTGAGTACCTCGCATCCGACAGCGCGCAGCAATATTTCTCCGCGGGCAATGACGAATATCCGGCTGTGGCCAGCGTTGGCGTTAGCGACTCCGTCAAGCAATTGGGCGAGTTTGAAGCGGACACTGTCGACCTGTCCAAAGTGGCTAAGAACGTGGAGATGGCTCAGCAGATCTTTGCAGATGCTGGCTGGGAATAGTCCCAATCGACCTGGTAACGACATGGATCGATAAGAGGGGTGCGGCGTCAGCTGCGCCCTTTTTCTTTGCTCTTTTCGCTTATCGGCTGCGCCCTGAATATCGCAGGCTGAACTACTGTAGCCGGCGACAGACAATGATGACTGGCAACAATCCCAAGGCTACGATTATCAAACTCGGTATAGCCGCGCCGGCCAGCCGTTCATCAGACGCCAGCCGATAGGCCTGCACCGCCAACGTGTCCCAGCCAAATGGCCGAATGATAAGCGTCGCTGGCAGCTCCTTGATGACATCAACAAAGACCAGCAACGCCGCCGTCAAAAGGGCAGGGCGGAGCAGCGGGAGGTGTATCCGGCGCAGAATGAACCCCGGTTTGGCGCCAAGCCCTGCTGCGGCATTGTCCAGGTCCCGCGTGACCGTCATTTCTCCGGCACGCCAAGCGCCCAGCGCCGCCGCCAGAAAGCGGATCATGTAAGCCATCACCAGAAGCGCGATCGAGCCGGATATGAAAAGTCCTGTGGAGACGTCAAACGTCGAACGCATCCACGCATCCAATTGGTTTTCAGCATTGGCGATTGGGACAAACAGGCCGATGGCAATCACGCCCCCTGGGACGGCATATCCCATGCGCGCCAAGGTTACCGCAATATTGGAGGATTTGCTTCTGGTTAGTCTGCGATTGTAACTTAATGCGATGGCAGCGGCGACCGTTACCACCGCTGCAACCCCCGCCACGGTGAGCGAATTGGTCAAGAACTCGACATAGCGGGCGCTCAACCAATTTTGCTCAGAGCGCCGGGCCAGCGACAACAACATGATGACCGGCAAAACGGCTCCAAAAAGCACAGGCATGAAGCATGCGGCAAACGCGCCAAAGGCCGCACCGCCCCGCAAGTTGATGCGCGGCCATTGCGAGCGGTTGGGATTTTGACTGAGTGCGCTTTCACCCCTCGAGCGAAGTCTTTCCAGCAGCAACAGAAGCATGGCGATGGAGAGGAGCCCAAGTGCCATTTGAGCCGATGCCACCCGGTCGCCGAGTGTGAACCAAGTGGTGTAAATTCCGGTCGCCAATGTTTGCACACCGAAGTGCGAAACAGTTCCAAAGTCTGAGATTGTTTCCATCAGTGCCAACAGAACACCAGCTGAGATGGCTGGGGCGACAAGTGGCAGAGAAATCTGCCAGAAAGCCCTGAACGGTGGGCACCCCACGCTGCGCGCCACAACAAAGGGCGCCAGCCCCTGTAATAGAAACGCTGCCCGGGTCAAAAGATAGACATAAGGGTATAGGACCAGCGTGAGCATGAGTGCGGCGCCACCAGTGGATCTAATTTCGGGGAACCAATAGTCCCTTGGCCCCCACCCAAACAACGCCCTAAGCTGGGTTTGAACCAATCCGGGGTGGTCCAACAAATCGGTGTAGGCATAGGCCAGAACATAGGCCGGAAAGGCCAGCGGCAGCACAAGTGCAATCTCGAGCCACCGCCGCCCGACAAACTCGCACGATGTAACCAGCCAAGCGGTGGCGGTGCCGATGATGAAGGTGCCACCAGCGACCAGAGCCATTACAATAATGGTTGTGAGCGCAAAGCCGGGTAGAAGTGATATACCAAGGCGAACCGTCGTCTCCAAAGAGCCGGACAGCGCTTCAAACACCACCGCAAGCAAGGGCAGCGCACAAATGAACGCCGCAGCATAAGCAATGATCGAGACCGTTCGTTTGCCCAACTTGCCCACACCCGTCCGCTGATACAGAGGCGTGTTCGCAATTGGGCTGCTATAAGTTTGCGTTGTGAAGCTGTTGTTCGACATTGCTGCAACATCTGTAATACCGGATTGCAATTGTCCAGAAATTATCCACGCCGCAAGCTGCAACTGATATTCAGTCCGGCTTAAGCTTGAAAATCAGTCGGCGAGGAGGCACCCTCGCGCTATGCAATTGACCAAGCAAACCAATCACGCGCTGCGAATACTCATGTTCTGCGCTTCACGCGATGAACCGGTCCGGGTTCGTGACATCGCAGCGTTCTACAATCTGTCAGAGCAGTTCTTGCACAAGACGCTGCAATTGGCGGCGAATGCCGGTTTTGTTGAGACGATCCGTGGGCGCAATGGCGGCGTGAAATTGTCCCGGCCCGCAGCCGATATCCGGGTGGGCGACGTGGTTCGAGCGATAGAAGATCGCTTTGAGATGGCGGACTGTTTCAGCCCCGATTCCAACTGTCCTTTGGAGCAAGCCTGCAACCTCAGCGCAGCGTTGCGTCGTGCTCTTCAGGCATTTTTTGACGTGCTGAATGACTACACAATTGCCGATCTCGTCGACAATCGCGCGAGTATCAATGTGTTGGCCGAATTGGAAGCGATGATGAGCATCCCGTTGGACCGGGACGCTCAGGCAGCTCGATAAACCGGTGCGTAGCCGATAAGCGCAACATCGACAGGTGTGGAACGAACCACAGCAATCAGAAAGACATCCTGAACAGGAATGCCTTTTGGTTTGTCATGGCGACTGCGTTAGGCGGTCTCACGCAGGTGAGAACGCAGCATCCACGCAAATTTATCGTGGGCCTCAATACGGGCAGTTGCCAGATCGTTTGTTGCCCAATCGCCGTGCTTGTCAGCAACAGCACACAACGCGGACAGGGTAGAGGAAATCTTCTCCTGATCGTCTGCTAGCATTGCGATCATTTCTTTTGCGCTGGCATGGCCGTCATGCTCATTCACACCAGAGCGCTTCAAGTAGGCTGCCATGGTGCCCTCTGCATGAGCGTCTAACATTTTAACGCGCTCCGCCAGCAGGTCCTGGCCCTGGAAGTGATCTTCGTAGATTTCCTGAAACAGGGCGTGCAATGGCCCGAACGCCATGCCCACAACGTTCCAGTGAAAGTTCTGCGCCTTAAGGGTTTCGACAGCCGTTTCCGCCAGAGCCTGTGTCAGGCCCTCAACAATCTCCAGCTTTGCAGAAGGTTCAATTTTCGCTGCAACGAGTCCCATCGGTCTCTCCTGTGACTGGGTTTTCTTTAGAAATCTTCTAAACTAACAGATAGGTTTTGTCCACGCGGTTGCCAACGTTGCGAGCGCTTTTATTGAACTCGCCGCGCAATACCTTCAGCCAGAAAGCGCATCCACCGCTGCTCACCCTTGGGTATGTGCCAAGCGATCATCCGCGCAGCCTGTGCGCTGTCGTTCTGCGCGTACATACGCAGCAACCGTAGCAACCAGATTTCATCGTCGGTCATTTCAGTTGCCCTTGGTCGATGAAAACGCAACCGGTGGCGCGAATGCATGGCCAGCCCACGGAAAAACATTTCGCCAAACCGCTCAAAGCTCTGGTTGGCATCGCCCACCAGTAGCGCGCATGCCTGATCCATATCTTCGCGCCCGTGCAAGCTCGCGCGGATTGCAAGCCATCGCAGCCGGTCCAGCGTAAGCCGCTCTGTTTCGCTAATTGCAACGGGCTGCACTTGCACCGCCCTGCCAAAACAGGCTGGGCGCACAACATTGGTATTGGTGGCTTTTCCTACAAATTGCGCAGGCTCAAGGCGCTCATCCAGCACTCTCATATGGAAGGTCCATTACTTCTACAATCGCCTAAGAAGTAGCACTATGATTGTGCAAAACCCATGGCCATGACCTTTGATTGGAGAGTTTCCAAACTGGCAATCCAGCGTTCGTGCGAACCAGTTCTGAGGCCTGAAACTCTGCGGTTATCGCGGCAGCGGCACCTTCGGAAACTTGTCCACATCGCTTGTCGCAATGCGATTGGGTGCCTTGATTTCCGGTTCAATGGAGTCGGGTGTACCTGCACCTGGCGTTGGCACGGTCGGCACAGTTGGCAGTTGTGCGGTCTGCACCGGCTTTGGCGTGACAGTCTTTGGCTTTGCTGCTGCTTTCGCCCGCCTCACCGGTTTGGTGGTTGTGGGCAGGGGCGCAATTGCGGCGCGCTGCACAGAGACTTGCGGGGTTTGCGCCCTCGCCGCCGCCATTTTCACTGCCGGGGGCTGGGGCATGGCCGGCGGCACGGCAAAGCCCGTCCCGACAAGGTCCGGCGAAGTGCCGCTGTTAAACGCTCGGCCCGATGACCAGTTCAACTCCCCGCGTGCCGTCAGAACATCCGAGGGTACGTTCAACTGAAGGCCTTGCATGAAGGCAACAAATTGTTCGGTTCCCATGCCCTTTTGGCACATGCGAACTTCCATCAGCATCGCCTGGGGTTTCCTGCCCGGCCTCCGCAATATGCCTCTGGTTTTTGCATGCTGGGGGCGCAAGTGTTGCCAGCCATAGTGACACTCATGCCCGTTGGCTTGCCGACCATGGGCGGTGCCAAAAACGCCATAGGAATTTGAAAAGGAGGTGGCGTTGATAGCCATCTTCCGGCTGCCGTAAACTGAGTTGAGGCGGGCGGTTATGGACCTTGCCGTTGGCGATTTCACAATGAGCACATCGTCCTGCCCGGCCTGCTTGCGTCCGTCTGAAATGGCGGCGCTGATCCAGTTTTCACCCTGCTGGTCCAACTCACCCTCGAGAATTATCCTCTGAGACACCCCATTGGTGAACCGGGTCTGAGACACTTCAACAATTTCGGCGTAGCGTTGGTCAGGCACCACCAGTGCTTCGTTCAGCGCCACCGTTCTCGCGATGCTGTGGCTAACAGGGTAGGGCGCTGGAGCCTCCAGATTGAGCTTGCCCACCGAACCCGTGGTGAGCAGACCATCCACTCCGCTTTGATTGTTTGTACACGCAGACAACATCGCCACGAGCGGCAACGTGAACGGAATAATCATCTGGCGGAAAGTGGTCATGTGATCACCGGAACTGTGCGAGTGCGCGACGGGTTTCGCGCGTTGATAGATGTTGGTTGAGGCTGGCAAAGATGGTGCGTGCTTGGGCTTTTCGGCCGAGATGATAGTGCGACCAGCCTCGCAGCATTGACAGATCCCGGGGCTCTTGGGTGATCTGCCGGCGCAAATTCAAGGCATACAGGGCGGCCGCATAGTCCCTGCGGTTGAAGGCGGCGCGGGCGCGTTGGGTTAACGCTTCAACGGAGATCGTCCGGCGCTGTTCGGTATTGAGCCCTTCATGGCGTGCGGCGACCAGCGCCTGTTCAGTGTGGCCCGATCTCAGTGCGGCCAGTGCAACACCATAGGCAGAGTCCTGGCTGTTTTTGCCGCCCTTCAACCGACGAGAGGCTTGAAACGCGGCTGCCGCCTCCGCCGGGCGTTTGGCCTGCATCAAGCACCAACCTTTCATCTGAAGCACGTCAGCACCGGGCTGCCTCAGGCCGTCAATCAGCCGCAAACAGGTTGCAAAGTCGCCGCGCCCATGGGCAGCAACGATTGGGTTCATCCGTGCACGGCGAGAAGGTCTGGGCTTGCTCTGACCAGCTTTCGCAGTCCGCATCAGCGATTGCTTATGCTCCTTTAAAACAGCAGCCAGGCGCGGATAGCTGTCGCCATATCGCGCCACCATCGCTTCTGCTTCGGCGTCCTTGCCGAGGGCGAGCAAAGCTAGAAGCTGGCCAAACAAACGGTTCGCGCCGGGCTCCCAGCCATTTGCCTTTTCGAACCAAATCCGCGCCGCTTCGTACTGGCGCACATTGTACGCGTACCAAGCCAAGGCCTCGGCACCCACGGGAGAGCTCAATTTCGATGTCGCGGTACTGACGTCCCGCAAAAGGCTGGCATCGATTATTTTTGGCGGCTCGCTGTAGAGATCGTCGCTCATAAGATCGATGAAACGGTGGCCAAGATCGTCATTCTTGTCCCAGAGCGGTTGAACAAGGGATAGGGCCGACGCGCGGGGCGCAGTGCCACTGGTCAGCTGATGGTCCGGCTCCATGGACACCAATGCGAGGATAAGGCCTTCGGTGGTTTTCAGATCGGCCTTGCCGTGGCTGCGTGCCAGCTCAAACCAATTGTGCGCAGTGGCTGGAGCCGATTTTGCGGTGTAGTACCATCCGAGCAGCGCAGCATCGGCCGCGATAGTCGCGGCAGTACGGGCATCATCGTCTGCTTGGACATGGGCCTCAAATGCCAGCAAATCCGCTTGCGTCAGCCCGGGGACCAGAACTCCACTGGATGCGGCGGCAAGCCGTTGACGTGTGACTTCAAGTTCGAACCGTTCCCGCACGGCTGGGTCGAGCGCCTCGTCCGCGCGATCCAGAATTTGCGCCACCGGACTGACATCCATCACTTCCAGGGCTTTGCCCAAGGTCGCCGATTGAAGCGGCGCATCTTTGAAGTCCGCCAAAATATGCGCATAGGATCCAATGGCGTTGGATGTCTCATCCAGCAGTGCCTGCGCCCTGGCCACGCGCCAGCGCAAATCGATGTCTGCACTTAGCCCAGCATTGGTGAGTGTACGTGAGATGCTCAAAACATCAGACCAACGGTCGGCGTCATCGGCTGCGATCAGGCGAAGACGTGCGGTTTTGTTGGCGACTTTTTCGCGCAGTTCCGCGCTTGGTTTCCAGCCCGGTTGCTGCGCCATCCGCATGCGCAGCGCCTTTTCGATGCCGTCAATATCGTCGGAACGATACAGCGCCCAAAGATCGTTCTCATCGCTGGACTGAAGCAGGATATCCGGCGATGCCGGCGCGGTCCAGTTGGGATAAAAGACCCGCAGCCTGTGAAGCTCTCTTTGGTAGTTTTGCGGCTCGCCGCGCTGGGCATAATATCGCAGCGCGGAAACATCGGGCTGTGCCGTGATAGCGTGACCCACCTGTCTGCCGTGGCTGTTTTGCGCCAAGGCGGGCAGGGGCTGTGCGGCAGTGCCTTGCGCCAGAGCTGGCAAGCTGGATCCGGCCAACATTAGGACAGCCAGCATTGTGCGTGTCTTGGTCGGCTTCATGTGCTGGCTCCTTGTGATAGGGAGCCGGTGCCATCATCGCGTCGACCAGCGGCTTTGACGATCACATGGGTGAGTGCACCAAACACCATGATCATGGCCATCAGACCGAATGCGTAGAAGAACGGATGCCGCGACAGCCAACCGGCAAGCAGCAAAACCTCATTGCCGGGCGAAAACTCGCCAGCCCCCATGCGCATGGTGCTGGGCGCCACGGAGGCGGTAACCGTTTGATCGAGATTGTTGTAGGCCAGCATATCGATATTGGCTTTGCCCAGCAGCTTTTTGGAGTTCACGGCGTCGAGCATGCCGGCAACGCCTTGCTCAAGGCGCTGATCATCAAACGCAGTTACAATTGTCCAAGCGCCCGTCTTTCCACTGGGCGACGCGATCTGTTGTACAGACAGATGCTGTGCGCCAATGGTCAGGCGAGTGGATGGAGCATCGGCGGGGGAATTGCTCTGCCATAGAGATCGAATGGCTGTTGAAAAGCCATTGTCCGCTTCCGCAGCTGCACCGCGGGCAATCGTTCGCAAAATTGCGTCGGTTGCGGACTCAGTGTCGCTGGCGGTGGGCGCGAAGGTTACCTGTAGTTGGGGCAGTTGTGATTGTGTTGGAGGGGCGGTGGCGACCCATGACCCATCTGCGCTGGCTGGATCGACCGGCAGCATATTTTTTGCGGACCCGGTGTTTGTTGTCCTGACCGCCGTTGGCAACAACGACATCAAACTGGTCGGCAAGGCCGCACTCTCGCTTACAATCAGCGCATTGGTCATGTCCGGAGAGGGAGGGCCAAAATGGGTCTGCATCGGCAACGCCGCACCGGCCCGCTGGGATAAATGCAACACGGTCGACACAGCAGCCGTCAGCGCCGAAGCTGTTGGGCTGGCAATCGCCAGATGGACTGGGTCAGCATTGCCGTAGCGCTCGCCATAGGGGAACCCGCTCTGCAGCGTCATGTGCAGATTGGGAAGCGTCCTGGCCTTTGCTAGACGATCAAAGCTGAGGCTGGTGGCGTCAGACAGGGCAAAGCGCATTGGCGGGTTGACCCGCTGTCTTGGGTCGCATGCTTCGTCTTGTGGCGCGGGCAGCACGGCCTCCAGCTCGATTGTGTTCTCGCCTGGCTGAAAGAAGCGTAGTGGCAGCTCAACTTCCTTGTTGCGCAATTGATCCGGGCTTGCCGAAGCCAACTTGAGGGAAGCCACGTTCTCGTCATTCACATGCACCCGCAGTGATGCGTCCTGCGACAGCCCGCCGGCAAAGGCAGCGTTCACCGAAAGCGTTGCAGCGCTGTAGTCAGCGGCATAGAAGTCCGGCGGCATGTCAAAGGTGACCGATGAGTTGAAACGGCGCCCGTTGAAAGGCCTGAGAAGGCGACCTGCCTGCGCCCACGAGAAGCTCGAATGGCTTTCGACTTGGGGGCGGGCCAAATGCCCCTGCACGGGACCTTGGTTTGCCAGCTGCAGTCCGGAAGCGCCTGCGGGAAGAAACAGAATCGGCTTTTCGCTGTTCTGGGCGAAGTGCACGGAAGGAATCTGGTCCGAGAGCGATGCTCCTTCGCCTAGCGTTGGCAGAAAGGCTCGAAATTCATCGCGACTGCCGACAAAGACGTCAAAGCCTTCGGCGATGTGGCTGCTGTTTGGCACGCTGGCAGATGCGCTGAAGTGCACTTTGGGACGTTGATATCCGCCGGACAGGACGGTTTGGGCGAGTAGCTCCTGCAACTGGTCGAAAGAACGTTCGCTGATCTGGCCTTCTTGCGCCATGTGCACCACCACAGGCAGCGAGCCATCATCGCGGGTGGGTAGCCCGATGAGACTTGCCAAATTGCCCGAACGTGGACGCTCAAGGGCTGGCGGCGCGTCATTACCGACTTTGAAGCCAGAACGTGCCAGATCAAGATCCGTCCATAATTCATAGACAGACGCCACGGTGCAGTGAATGCGGTGACGCTGATCTATCAATATATTCAGTGTGTTACCGCCCATTCGCAGGCGGTCTTGAGGAATGTCAAAAGTGTAGTCGCTATAGCCGCCAGCGCTTCGGATGGCGGCAGAGCCGATATGACTTCCGTTCAGAACCACCTCGATCTTCGAGCGCTCTGGCATCACGGCGATGGAGTTGAGAAACACCAGTTTGAACTGGGTCATTTTCTTTGCTTCTTCGGCCGTCAGGTGGAGCGTCCATATCCGCTGGTCAACTTCGCCTTCAAGCCGGTGGCCATCGGCGTGGAAACCCAATGCCCGAAAGTTGCCAATGGCCGTGGGCACGATTGAGCTGACAACTGTGGGGTCGATCACTTGTCCGGCAGTGCTGCCCGGATTTGTGGTTTTTAGCGTCTCCACAAAAGCCAGCGTGTCGTCGGCGGGGTCGGTGACCGTCGCATGGGTCTTTGCGGCATGTGCACTCTGCGTGGTCTGAGCAAGAGCAGGCTCTGCCAGTGAAGAGAAGCCAAGTGCAAGAACGCTCGCCAGAAACACAACATGCCCTGGGCTGGATGTGCGGGTTGTGGACAGATCAACCATTGGGCAGCTCCGAGGCGAGGGCAGCCAAATCATCGGACAGCACCAAATTGTCGAGTGAGCTGTTCGTCGTGTCGCTCAGATTGGGGCGAAGGAACGTCGCCTCCACAGGCTTTGGTTTGACGGCGACTTTCAAAACGGCCCGGATGGCGCGTAGCGGGTGAACCAGAAACCAACGGGCGACAAGCGCAGAGCCAAACGTGATGGAGCGTCCCGCCCGCCGAGCATTGCGCATCGCGTTAAATCGCGCTGCGGTGGGATATATCAGGTCAGCGATCGAACGGTAGTCGCTGGGTTTAAGACCTTCAAATTGTCCGGCCAGGTTCAACCCGTGCGCGTTGTACTCAACATGGGTCAGCCTGATGCGTAACGAGGCGGAAGACGGTTCTTTTTTGTGGGTGGCAAAAGCCAAAGCCAGCGTATCGCCAAGCTCAGGCGTCTGATCTGTGTCCACGGACGGAATGCGAACGGACAGGCCGCCGAGACCGCAATCATCGATGACGGCCTTTGCTTTTGTGCCCCCCAATTGCACCAACGCTGGACGCTGAGCGGGAAGCCGGTAGCCATCGCGATATTCTGGTCGCTCCACGACCACACCCAGCGCGACGCCCGAGATTACGAGATTGAACGTGGCCCAAACTGCTACCACGGCCAACAATTCATCTGAATGGCCGCCGGTAAATAGGCGCCAGAACGCGATGCCAGTGGTGGCGGCGATCAGGCAGAAAAGCGCTATGAACGGCCAGGCAAGTTCAGAGAGATGTTCTTCACCAATGCTCTGCCCCTTGTCGGTGACGTTGAAGCTTGGCGCCCTTGGCCGGAGCAGCACGGAGCCGATGGCACCCAACAGATGGATCGACTGAATGTACTCATAGATTTCTGAGATCCATGGCCACCGCAGGGTGCCATAGAGATGGTTTTGCAAGATGACATTGGCCACCATGAACACGGTGGTGAACGCCAGAAACTCTTGAAGATTGGCTTCAAAGATCTCGAGACCGAACAGGATGTAGAGCACCGGCGCCAGCATGAAGGTCAGCCGCGCAATGGGAAAGAGCCAGAAAAGACCGCTGGACAGGTAACCAATACGCTGGCCAAGGGTGAGGCCGCGTTTGAAAAGCGGGCGCTCCAACAGAAATATCTGCAACATGCCCTGGCACCAGCGGGTGCGTTGGCCGATGAAGCTGGCGAAAGTTTCGGGTTGCAACCCGGCAATCAGCGGCTCGTCCAAATAAGCTGACTCCCAGCCGGCGGCGTGCAGATTGAGCGCGGTTTCGCAATCTTCGGTGATGCTTTTGCCGCTGAATCCGCCGACGGTGGCCAACGCTTTGCGTG
>JBCBZX010000017.1:0-19703 GCA_039815105.1 Pseudomonadota bacterium | reverse complement strand
TCTCCATCTTGCCAGCTTCAATTTTCGACATATCCAATATGTCGTTGATAACATTAAGCAAAAACTTTCCACTGCGGTGGATGTCCTCGCTATATTCTTCGTAACGAGGGCTCCCCAGTGCGCCAAACATCTTGGTTGTGAGAACTTCTGAAAAGCCGAGAATTGCATTCAACGGGGTTCGGAGCTCATGGCTCATGGCCGCCAGAAATTCGGATTTCGCCATATTGGCTTCTTCTGCATTTATCTTTTCTACCTCCAAGCGTTCTGCAAGTGAGTGGTTGCGGTCGGCCTGATCCCTGGCTTCTTCCTTTGAGCGCTCAAGCGCCTGCACGGTGGCGATGAGCCGTTGTTCGTGCTGCTGCACCTGCTGATGCTGGTTCTTGAGGTCAGTAATGTCCGCACCAACCGCGACACAACCGCCGTCTCTTGTTCTGCGAATGCTGGTCTGAAGCCAGCGGCCATCGGGCATACGCGTTTCAAAGCTACGATTTGCGAAAATGCTGTTATGTGCATTGTCATTGGGGCCGCTACCACCCAGTAGGGCTGTATGGGCGGGGTGCGATTTGGCGAATATGGCGGCTACGTCTGCACCGCGCTGACTGTCTTCATCGCGCAGTTGATAGGTTTGCCGAAACTTCTCATTGCACAGGACAAGCTTGCCGTCGGCATCCCAAAGCACAAACGCCTCAGACGTTGACCCGATGGCATCATGGAGCCGCTGGTCAGCGGTTCGCTCACGCTCCTCCATTTTGCGCTGCTCGGTAATGTCCACGGCAATGCCGATCAGTTGGAGCTGGCCTTCCCGGCGTTCAATCACTTCCGCTCGGGTGCGCAGCCATACCCAGCTTCCGTTTGCGTGGCGCATCCTGAACGCGCGATCCATCACCATCATCTGGCCGTCGGCAATCTCCTCGGCGATTTGAAACAGATTGGTGTCTTCCGGATGAACCAGATCGGCAACTTCCCCGAAACCCATGATGCGGGTCGAGGGCGGATAGCCCAGCATGGTGTGCATTGAGCTCGACCAGTAAATGCGTCCACGTGTCAGGTCCCAGTCCCAAAGACCGCAACGGCCCCGTGTGAAGGCAGTCTCGATCCGCGAGTGGCGTTCATTGTGAATGGCCATCTGTTCTGTGCCGCGGGCGGCTTGGAAATAGTATGCGTATAACAACAGCACGAGGGCTGCGCCGGTGAGCATGAACAACAATACGTTGAGAGAAATTCTGTCGCGCACTGGCGCAAACGCATGGTTGCGATCGCCCAACACCGTGATGGTTCCCAAAGTCGTGGAAGACCGGTTTTTCGCATCGGCTAGAATACGCATATGGGAAACGAAATAGTCGCGCCCGTCCGGTCCCGACATGTTGATCACACCGGCCCGCTCGGCAAAAATTGCGATGGGTGAGCTGTCTTTGATGTACTCATTAATGTTGCGCCCGAGCATGGGGTCTGAGGCGGGTAGGGTGGCAAGCACCTTCCCAGTGGCATCAGCAACAAAGAGCCGCTTTGCCTGGGCGACCCGCATGTCCTTGAACTCTGCGCTGAATTGCGCGTCCAATATGTTGCGCGCAGCCATGGTTTGAGCGTGAAATCCTTCCCGTTCAAATGCATCGGGCAGCGACAGTGCTGCGATCTTGGCGATGTTGGACGTGCTCAGCTGCTCGCGGCTTTCAACATGCTCTGCCTGGCTGGCCAAGGCGAAAAAGCGTGTGGCGGCAAATATGGCCAGGAAGACAAATATGCTGACGGGTAAAATATGGCGAAGCCAGTTTTCGCGGTGCCGTCGAATTTCATATTCGGGTTCCGCAACCATGCTCACATGGCCGTCGAGCTCGTTCGCCACGCGCGAGCCAGCGCGCTCGGCATTGCAGAGTTCTTGCTGATTTGAGGACGTGCGCAACCATTCGGTCACGCGGAATCCATCCACATGCGCCATGTTTTCCCCGAACTTAGAACACGATCCGAACCCCGACCCGAATCACCTTCATTAGAATCGCACGCGAATCGTCTGCGCAAGAGTCTGGCCGAAAAAATTCGCAAGATGATTCGTGTCTTTTCCCTTGACGAAATTCAAAACCCATTGATTTGGGGTTTTGGGCGCGTTGCACTCAGGGAAAGTTCTAGTCGGCAAGTGTCCGGGTCAGGATATCTGCTACATCCCTAGACAAGTCGGGGGTTTTTGCGAGGCGACGCAGAGCAGCCTCCCCTTTGGCGCGTCGTGCAGGCTCGAGTGTGCGCAGCGAGCGAAAAGCCGTCAGAAGCCGCGCCGCGACCTGGGGGTTCTTCGCGTTCAGTTGCCCAACAGCACCTGCGACATATTCGTAGCCCTCTCCATCGGGCCGGTTGAAGGCCGTGGGGTTGGCCATGGCGAACGTGCGGATCAGCGCATAAACCCTGTTGGGTGTGTCCCAAGAAAATGCCCGGTGTTCGGACAATTGCTTGACGCGCTCCAACGTGTTGTGGCCCGCCAGCCGCGCCTGTAAACCGAGCCAAAGATCCATCACCAGCGGTTCGTCCGCATGAGCGCGCTCGAAGGCCTTGAGGGCAAGCGCGCTGAGCTCGCCCTTCTCATGGGTTACCAAGGCGGCCATGGCGGCCAGTCGGTTGGTCATATTGTCAGTTGTGTCAAACTGGGTCTTTGCAAGCTCGCAATATGCCTCACCTCCCGTGCGTAAGAGCAGATCCAGACATGCATTGGCCAATTGACGTCGGCTCGCGTCAGTTGCGCCGGGGTCATAGGCACCTTCAGGCATGGCCGTCTGGTACTGTGCCAAAAGATCTGCCTCGAGGTGAGCGGCCAAAGCGTTTGCCTGGTCCTCACAAATCCGGTGCAATTGGTCCGGGTCGACTTCCTGCCCGATTTCCTGGGCAAGTCGGCCAGCATCCGGCAATCGCAGGCACAGCGCGCGGAAAGCTGCGTCCAGCGAGTTATCCGCCAAAATGGCCCTGATGGCGTCGCCCAAGCCGCCGTCCACGGTGATGATGTCCGCCGCTGCACTGCCGTCAATCACCGCCTGTTTTTGCGCCGAGATGGCCACATCCTGCAACGCTTGCCAACGGTTGAACGGGTCGGTGTCTCTGGCCGCAAGGGTGAGGCGATCTTCCAACGATTGAGGGAAGTCGAACTTTATCGGGGCTGAGAACCCGCGGCCAAGGGACAGAACAGGCTTGTCGCCAAGCCCATCGGCTGCACTGAAGCTTACCGTCTGGCTCATGGCGTCCAGTTCGATCAGCCCGGTCTCCAGTTCGTTGCCGTCCGTGTCGAGAAGGCCATATGCCAGTGGCACGACCATCGCCCGCTTCGTATAACCGTCGGGCGTGGCGGGCAAATTCTGAGCGAGCGTTATGGTGTAAGCAGCGGCATCCCAATGCTCGCGTACCTCCACCGTGGGCGTGCCGGCCTGCGAGTACCACAGTGCGAACTGCTGAAGGTTCCGGCCACTGGTTTCCGAGAAGCAGGCGAGCCAGGCTTCGATCGTCGTCGCATCCCCGTCATGGCGTTGAAAGTACAAATCGACACCCTTCCAGAACGGCTCTTCGCCGATCAGGATGCGCAACATACGAACAAGCTCAGATCCCTTTTCATAGACCGTCGCCGTGTAAAAATTGTTGATCTCGCGATAGCTGTCCGGCCGCACCGGGTGGGCGAGGGGACCTGCATCTTCTGGAAATTGCGCCGCCCGCAGCAAGATAACATCTTCAATGCGCTTCACGGCTGCCGACCGCATGTCGGCCGAAAACTCACTGTCCCGGTAAACCGTCAGCCCTTCCTTCAGACACAATTGAAACCAATCGCGGCATGTAATGCGGTTTCCGGTCCAATTGTGAAAATATTCATGGGCGATCACCGCTTCGATGGCGGCATAATTGGCGTCGGTGGCGCTGTCTGGAGAGGCCAGAACAAGGCGGTCGTTGAAGATGTTCAGTCCCTTGTTTTCCATCGCGCCCATATTGAAGTCCGACACGGCAACGATCTGGAAAATGTCCAGATCGTACTCCCGCCCCCACACTTGCTCATCCCATTGCATGGAGCGCTTCAAAGCGTCCATGGCGTAATGGGCCTGACTTTCCTTGCCGTGCTCGACATATATGCGCAGTTCGACATCCCGACCGCCCATAGTTGTGAAGCTATCCTGGATGTGGCCCAGATCGCCCGCCACTAGCGCGAACAAATAGGCTGGTTTCTTATGGGGATCGTGCCACACTGCATAGTGGTGCCCATCGGGCAGATCGCCTGTCTCGCCGGGATTGCCATTGCCCAGAAGCAGAGGGTTCTGCGCTTTGTCAGCCTCAATGCGCGTGGTGAACACGCTCATCACGTCCGGCCGGTCGGGGTAGAAAGTGATGCGGCGAAACCCTTCAGCTTCGCATTGGGTACAATAGTTTCCGCCGGACCGGTAAAGGCCCATGAGCTGTGTATTGGATGTTGGGTTGATGCGAACTCGGCTGGTCAGCTCGAAGGCCTTGTCAGTCGGCACGCCCATAATGGTCAGGCCATCGGTGTCGTGGGTGAAGCTGTCTTCGCCCAGCGTCTTTCCGTCCAGGCTCAAGCTCAAAAGCTCCAATTCCTCTCCATCAAGGAACAATATGTCGTGGCCGCCGAGGCTTTTGAGCCGAAGTGTCGCCGTGACCTCCGTCGCTTCGGGCTCCAGCGCAAATACAAGATCCACTTTCTCCACCTCAAATGGGTAGGGCGTGTAGTCGGAGAGGCGAAACATCTGGCCAGTGTCGGTGCGCATCGTTATGTCCTTGGCGGAACGGCCCTCGCAATCAAACCGGGGCCAAATCAGTTCTGAAGCCAAATCAGCTTCAAGAGATGGGATGTAGCCGATGACACCTGCCACGCAAACCGCCATTGCTGCTTTGGCAGATCATACCAAGGTCAATGGCCTCGAAGACATCCGCACCCTCTTCGAAGCGGATCCATCCCGTTTCGCCCGCCTGAGCCATCGGGTTGGCGATGTTTTATTCGATTTCTCAAAGCACATGATCGATCAGGGCTCGGTGGATCAGTTCTCGAAACTGGCTGATGCCGCCGACTTGAGCGAAGCGCGTCAAGACATGTTTTCTGGCGTTGCGATCAACAGCACTGAGAACAGGGCCGTCCTCCACACAGCACTGCGCAACGGCTCCCACAAGCCAGTGATGGTTGATGGTGAAGATGTAATGCCCGGCATTAAAAAGGTGCTGGCAGACATGCGCGCCTTTGCCACCGCTGTGCGCGATAGCTCGATCCGGGGCACCGGCGGTAGATTCACCGATGTTGTGAACATTGGCATCGGGGGCTCGGATCTTGGTCCCGCCATGGCCGTTCGTGCGCTGGCACCTTATGTCGATGGTCCACGCTGCCACTTTATATCGAATGTGGATGGCGCTGATCTGACGGACACTCTCGCAGGTCTTGACGCTGGCACCACCCTGTTTCTGGTCGCGTCAAAAACGTTCAGCACGCAAGAGACCATGACCAATGCGCGGTCCGCCCGGGCTTGGCTTGTCGAGCGTTTGGGGGAGGCGGCAGTGGCGGATCACTTTGCGGCGCTCTCCACCAATCTTGATGCAACGGCGGCGTTTCCAATAGCCAAGGATCGTACATTTGGCTTCTGGGATTGGGTGGGTGGCCGCTACTCCATTTGGTCGGCTATCGGCCTGTCGGTCATGCTGGCCATAGGGCCAAAAAGGTTCGACGACATGCTCTCCGGCGCTTACGAAATGGACGAGCACTTCCGTACTGCCGATTGGGCGCAGAACATGCCCGTTATGATGGCGATGCTGGGAGTTCTGTACCGCAACGTCCAAGGCTACAGCACCCATGCGGTGTTGCCCTACGAGGATCGTTTGGGCCGCTTCCCGGCTTATCTGCAGCAGCTTGATATGGAGTCCAATGGTAAGGGAACGACCAAGGCCGGGGCACGTGTCGCGATGGATACGGGCCCTATCGTCTGGGGCGAGCCAGGTACAAACGGCCAGCACGCGTTTTACCAGCTGATCCATCAGGGCACCGATGTGATTCCCTGCGACTTTCTTTTGGCTCGCCAAAGCCAGGATGGATTGCCTGACCACCATGCCAAACTGGCCGCAAACTGTTTTGCCCAGTCGGAGGCCCTGCTGAAAGGCAAAAGCGAGGCAGTTGCGCTGGATGAGTTGCTCTCCAAGGGTATGGATCGGTATCAGGCCCAGGCATTGGCACCGCACAAGATGTTCCCCGGCAATCGCCCATCCACCACTATCATCTACGACAAGCTTGACCCCGCCACGCTGGGCAAGCTTATCGCGCTCTATGAGCATAAGGTCTTTGTGATGGGTGTGGTTTGGAACATCAATTCGTTTGACCAATGGGGCGTGGAATTGGGCAAAGAGCTTGCGGGTTCGTTGCTGCCAATGGTGCAAGGCGATGGAGCCGTTGCGGGCCGCGATGCCAGCACGGAGGGTTTGGTGAAGGACTTTCTCGCCAAATAACGCCTAGTTCGGATTGCCCGCTCGATTGTAGGGCGTGCTCACCAGCTGCTGTTGGCGTTTGGCTTCGCGATAGATCGTGTAAATGGCAGCACCAACTATGATCACTGCGCCCAGATAAAACGTCGCGTCCGGCACATCACCAAAGAAGAGCCAGCCAAACGCCACCGCGAAGATCAGGCGGATATAGTCGAGCCCCGCCAGAAACGACGCCTCACCATATTTGAATCCGGTCACATTGAGCATTTGCGCAGACCAAGTAATGGCTGCCAAAGCGGCGAATAACAGCCATTCCGACCATGTCGGCCAAACCCAATTGGCAATCGCAAATGGCCCCAGGGCTATCGCCACACCGACGATCAGAAAGGTCACGGTACGCTGTGCGCCATCGAGTTGGGCAAGTTTGCGGTTTAAGATACCGACGCCACCAATAGTTGCCGCAGCGAAGAATGCGAAGAGCGAATAGATGGAGAAGGCGTCGGTGCCGGGCCGCATGACAATCACAACGCCGACGAACCCAACGGCCACGGCCGCCCAACGCCTTACGCCAACATATTCGGACAAAAACCAGGTGGCGAACAGCGTGATGACGAGGGGCGGTGCGGCTCCGATGGTGGTACTCTCGGCCAGGGGCAATTCGATAACTGCGGTGAACCCGATGGTGATGGAAGCCAATGCCAGCATGACGCGCAGTGCCTGAAGCTTTGGCGCGTTGGACCGAAACGTGTCCACGAAATGGTCCGCAATCACTGGCAGCATGATGACAGCCATGAAGAGCTGGCGCACGAAAATGATCTGCGGCACCGAAAATCGGTCGCCCAGCAGTTTGATGACCAGCACCATGATTGAGAACAAAACGGTGGCCGCAAGTACCAGAACCGTGCCCTTATTGCTGTCACTCATGGACAGAAGAGACTGCGGCACGATGCGTGCCACAAGAGAGCGATCATCAGACTGTTTGGACACGAACGGCCCCTTTCAACATATGTGTCTGCTCAACACCCTGTGTCGTCAACCGGAACGCCTGATTGTTCCTATAAAAATGTCGCGGATCGGCTTTGGAGCGAGACAATCAGTTGCAACGCTCAATATCCCGTTCCACACAGTCTTAGACATAGCTCGGAGACGGCCATGAATATGCAAGCCCCCAAATCTTTCGGACCAACATCATCGGGAGTGGGCGCAAGCCCCAAGCGCAAGGAAGACGATGCTCTGCTACGAGGCAAAGGCCACTTCACCGCCGATGATATTCCTGCAGGTGCGCTGCGCATGGTGGTCGCGCGTTCCGCATTTGCGAGTGCAGACTTCACAATCGACAATCTGGACGACGTTAAGGCCATGGATGGTGTGCAGCTTCTGCTGACCGCCGCGGACCTGACCCAATATGGCGATTTGCCCTGCGAGGCGCTGCGCAAGCAGAAAGATGGCAGCGAGATGAACGCCGCTGATATTCCCCTGCTTGCCAAGGGGCGCGCGTGCCATGTGGGGGACGCTTTGGCTATTGTGGTGGCTGATACGGAGCAGCAGGCAACTGATGCGGCTGAGGCGCTTGATGTAACCTACTCCAACACGCCGGTGGCAGCCGAAACCGACACGGCCCTGGACCCTGCCACCGCCCATGTGCACCCGGATTTGGGAACCAACCTTGCAGGCCACACTTTTGTGGGGGACGACGCCAAAACGCAGGCCGCGTTCGCCAAAGCAGCCCGCGTGACCGAACTGACCATTGTGAACAATCGGCTTGTGTCCAATTTTCTCGAGCCCCGCGCCTGCATTGCCGAAGTGGATGAGGAACGACTGACGCTGACGACTGGCACCCAGGGCGTGCACTCTGTTCGCAAGATCATTGCTGAAAAGATCATGCGTTTGCCGCTTGAAGAGTTGCGGGTGATCACGCGCGACGTTGGCGGTGGGTTCGGCACAAAGGCATTCGTATTCCGTGAATATCCCCTAGCGCTGATTGCGGCGCGCGAGTTGGGCAGACCTGTGGTTTGGGTTGGCACACGCACGGAACATTTCCTCACCGATGCCCAAGGCCGTGACAATCTTGTGACCGCCAAAATGGCCATGGATGCGGAGGGGAATTTTCTAGGCCTGAAAATTGATTTAATCGCAAACATGGGCGCCTATCTCAGCCAGTATTCGCCGTTTATTCCTTGGCTGGGCGCGTCCATGGCAACGGGTTTGTACGATATTCCAGCCCTCTCCATGGATATGTATTTGGTGTACACCAACACCTGCCCGGTGGACGCTTATCGCGGTGCGGGGCGGCCGGAGGCAACCTATCTGATTGAACGGCTTGTGGATGCCTGCGCGGCGGATCTTGGGGTGGATCGCATCGAGCTGCGCAAGCGTAACTTCATCAAGCCTGAGCAGTTCCCATACGAAACGCAGGCCGGGCGCACCTATGATGTCGGCAAGTTTGAGGAACATCTCAATATCGCACTGGCGGAGGTTGACTGGGACGGTATCCAATCCCGCCGTGCGGAGGCCGCGACCAGGGGCAAGTTCCGCGGCATTGGCTGCGCAACCTATATTGAGGCATGTGCATTTGCCGGATCCGAACCGGCCATCGCGCGCCTCAATGAGGACGGCACTGCCACCATATTTATCGGCACCCAAACCAATGGCCAGGGTCATGCCACTGCCTATGCCCAATTCGCAGCGGAAAAATTGGGTCTCGATATTGATGCGATTGATGTGCGCCAGGGTGATACCGATGAACTCAAGAGCGGCGGCGGCACCGGCGGGTCACGCTCCATTCCGCTGGGCGGCGTGTCCGTGTCCCGGGCGTCGGAGACGCTCGCCA
The DNA here is from genome assembly GCA_039815105.1 of Pseudomonadota bacterium. Classification (GTDB taxonomy): domain Bacteria; phylum Pseudomonadota; class Alphaproteobacteria; order Rhizobiales; family Rhizobiaceae; genus JBCBXA01. The sequence goes on along the minus strand of JBCBZX010000017.1, from coordinate 10,441 downwards.
GCCAAATTAAGGTGGAAGCGGCACAGCTGCTTGATATCGACCCGTCCGAGATCGAATTGTCAGACGGCGTGGCCCGGCAGACCGGTGGCAACGCTTTCGTGCCGTTTGCGGAGATTGCACAGGCAGCTGACGGCGTGCTGACCGCCACGGCGACCTTCAAGCAGGAGGAAGCCACCTATCCCAATGGCACGCATGTGTGCGAGCTGGAGATTGATCCAGAAACGGGCATCACTGAGATCATTGACTACACAATCGTTGATGATTTCGGCGTCGTTGTGAACCCGCTTCTTCTGGCGGGCCAGGTGCATGGCGGCGTGGTGCAGGGCATTGGCCAGTGCCTGACCGAGCGCACCGTCTATGACGGTGAGGGTCAGCTGCTCAGCGCTTCGTTTATGGATTACACCATGCCTCGTGCCGATGATGTGCCGTTTATCACCTTCTCCACCCACAATGTTCCATCCATCACCAATGCCATGGGCATTAAAGGTGCGGGCGAGGCGGGCACTATTGGTGCATGCCCGTCGGTCATGAACGCCATGGTCGATGCCCTTACCCATGGCTGCGGAGTAACCCACATCGACATGCCAGCCACGCCGCATCTTGTGTGGCGGGCTATCCAGGCAGCAGCTGAGAAGGCGGCCTAGTTCGAGCTGTCTTCAGCCTCATCGGCGCGTGGGTCAAACTCATAGGTTTGCGGCGTGTTCATGCGCGGCGCGCCAATGGTTTGGAAGTCCGCGCTCTCGAAGTTTTCGGGCAGCGCGTTCCGCGTCATGCGCCAGACCGCGAATATGGCGATGCCCACATGACCAAATGTTGTGGCAGCAAACATGCCGCCCGGACCCATCTGTTCCAACAGCACAGCCGTGAACAGGGGACCCGCCATTGTGCCAACCCCATAGATGACCAACAATCCCGACGAGGTTTCGACAAAGTCCGAAGGTTCGGCAAAATCATTGGCATGGGCGACGAACAGCGAATAGATGGTGAAAAGCACAGAGCCAAAAAGGAACATAAGCGAGAAGAAGAGAAATGAGCCGCCCTGGTCGAGCGTCGCCACCCAATAAAGCGCTGTGCCCAAAATGGCTCCGGTCACGCCACACACGGCCATGACGATGCGTCGGTCAACCTGGTCGGAGGCGCGGCCAATGGGATATTGGAATGTCATTCCGCCGGCCATCGCAAGGCCCATCATCAAGGCGATGGATGCATTGGTCAGGCCAACCTGCTCACCAAAAATGGGCGCGAACGCGTACCACGCACTACCTATGATCCCAGCAAGGAAAGAACCCACCACCGCCACTTGGCTGTTGCGATAGAGCTTCTTGAAGTCGATGGAAACATGGCTTAGCGGCGCCGGGCTTTGCACGCCGGTAAGCGCCGTTGGCAGCACAGCGATGGTGAATGCGATGGCCGTGATCATGAAGAGAACCGATGTTGCCGGATCTCCGAGCGGTAGTACGAACTGGCCCGTCATCAGCGCCAATTGTGTGATGATCATGTAGATGGAGAACACCGAGCCTCGATTGGTGTTGGTGGTCCGCTCGTTGAGCCAGCTTTCCAAAATCATGTAACTGCCGGCCACACCAATGCCCATGACGGCGCGGACCAGAAACCACATGATGGGATGCACGACGATGGCACTGAGCAAAACCAGCGCTGAAAGGCCCGCCAACAAGGCACCAAACGCTCGGATGTGGCCAACTTTACGCACGGAAAACGGGACCAGAAAACACCCGGCGGTGAAGCCAAAGGCATAACCCGTGGCGATCGCACCAATGGCTGTGGGGCCAAACCCCTCAAGCTGCGCGCGTATGGGCACAAGCAAAGAATACAGGCCATGGCTGAACATGAAGAACGCCGTGGAAATGAGTATCGGGGCGATGGATCGTAGCTGCAACATGGGACCACCCAATTGTAAGGCCTAGGGGTTGGCGGGGCATAGACAGAGCGTCGCCCAAGCGGGGGCGGCGTGAAGCAACAATCGAGCAAAACAAAGCTCGGGAAGCGGGCGCATACGCCTCGCTAGGCGGTGGAGCAAACAAAAAATGCACCTGCGCTACACTTTGTTTTGGCGGCGACTCCGGTGTCGCTTTGAGACTAGCCGTCGAGATCGTCCAGCTTGGCTTGAAGCTCCAGCAGATCGTACCATGCCAGGCGCTTGTGGGGTGGCTGTTGAAGCAGATATCGCGGCGTCAGCGACGTCAGCAGCGGAAGTGTTGTGCCCTCAACTACGATGTCCGCCCACTTGCCCCGCAACTGCATGACGCTCTTTGGTTTGCCTACTTCGGGGATCAGCATCCGATGGGGTAGGGCGCCCAGGCCCAGTAGAACTTTATGCCCGATCAGCTCCAAATGCCGTCGGATAAAGGGTGCGCACATGGCCAGTTCGGCGGGCGTGGGTTGCCGGTTTCCCGGCGGTCGCCATGCCAGCGCGCTCATCAGATAAACATCATCCTTGCTCAGGCCTATGGCGCGCAGCATTGCGTCCAGCAACCGTCCCTCGTCACCGGAAAACAGATCGCCCGTGCGATCATCATCCTTGCCCGGCGCGTCGCCCAGGATGGCCAGCTTCGCCTCCGTCGACCCAGCCGCAAACAATGTGGAGTTGGCCGTGCGCTTCAGACTGCAATGGGGAAATGCTTCCAGCGCGGCCCGCAACTCATCCAGCGTGCCGGCCGCTCCGGCGGCGGTCTTGGCCGCGTCAATTGCCTCGGTCTCGGCAATTTGCACGACAGGCGAGATAGCGACTTGCGGTTGCGGTGTTTCCTGTAGGTGAGGGCGCTCCGCCGTTAATCTATCCGGCAGGGCTGATGCCGCCGGCTTGGTCTGTGCGAAATGATTGACCGGCTCCTCGGCCAGACATTCCTCCACGCCGCAATCGAAGTGAAATTGTAATGTGTCCAACAGCGCTGCGGCGCTCATGTGTTGAATGTCTGGATGTGGTGCTTGGGTCACGGCGAGGTCCAAAAGATGTAACGCTATCTTGCACGTTTCAGACCTGTCTTGCCAGCCATGTCTGATTCTCATCGCGGTGTAGATTGGTCGCCACAGGGCGCCAGAATAGCTAAACCACTTGTTTAATTAAATAGATGGTTTAATAAGACATATGAGCTCGAGCGAACAACTTGATGCCGCCTTTGCTGCGCTTGGACACCCGGTGCGCCGCGCCATTATCGCGCGTTTGGCCAAGGGCGAGGCCAATGTGAGCGCCTTGGCTGCACCCTTTGATATGAGTTTACCCGCCATTTCCAAACATATTCAGGTTTTGGAAAAAGCTGGCCTGATCAAGCGGAGCAAAAGCGCCCAATTTCGACCATGCTCACTTAACGCTGAGGCGATTCAGGCTGTCGCGGACTGGACCAGTCAATATCGCCATATCTGGGACGCGCGTTTTGAAGCGATGGACGCCGCAATAATGAGGGCAGGGAGGCCACACAATGACTGACCAACCAAACTGGGTACGGATCGAAAGAGAATTTGATGCTCCTATAGAAGTGGTTTGGGACATGTGGACCAATCCTGAGAAATTCAAACAATGGTATGGCCCCATGGGTATGACCGTACCCGTCGCGGAGATGCAAGTGGAGGTTGGTGGCGTTCGAAAGATCGCCATGTCGATGAAAACGCCCGAGCGCGAAATGACCATGTGGTTCACCGGGGTCTATAAGGAGGTCAGCCGCCCTAATCGCCTCGTCTACACCGAAAGCATGTGCGACGCTGACGGTCAGATCATCTCACCACAAAGCATGGGAATGCCTGCTGGGCATCCCGACATAACGGAAGTCGTGGTGGACCTGTCAGAAGCGGACGGCAAGACTCGAATGGTCATGACTCATATCGGTGTCGAGGCCGGCACCGCCGGTGATGGCGGGTGGAATCAGGCCATCGACAAGCTGTTAGTCCTGCTGGCGGCATCGTAACTGTGTTCGTGCCGCCTGTCTCATCGGCAAATCAGAGCGTGCTGACGACCTGTTTCAATACAGCCTCCATTGGCGTTGGTTGGAAGTCTGGTAGCAATGTTGCAAGTCGACATCCCGAGAGCGAATGGTCTGTTTGATAGAGATATTGCATCTCGTTCATCTCTCGGGCGAACTCCCAAACCGGGCTCGCAAGGCGCAACAGCCACCACGGAAAAGGCTCGAATTGCAGGCTTTGCCCTATTATCATTTGCAGCTGACGCCTCAAGTCCAGCGCGGTCATGGTTTGGCCCGGCATCGGAATGTCTTCAAACTGGCTCAGTGTGCCCCGGAGCTCGGCCAACGCAACGGCCACACGGGCCCAATCGTCGATGAAACACATGGCCTGTCGAGTGCTGGCCGGCCCCGGCAGCACAATGCGTGCTTTTTGCAGTTTGCGGAGATAAAGCAGTGACAACACGCACCGCTTGCCCACCGGGTCAATGAAGTTGCCGGCTCGCAAGATCACGGTTTGGACGCCGCTCTTCCGATAAGTTTCCTCCATCGCCAGGCGAATCTCACCCTTTTTGCAAACCGGGTTGGGCACGGTCCTTTCAGACCAGATTCCACCCTGATCGCCAAAATGGTAGACGTTGCCTGGTAAGATGATGGTGGCCCCGCTTGCCTTTGCTGCGGCCAGCACCTCATCGGTCATCCGCGGTATCGCGTTGGCCCAATCATGGTAGTTTTGTGGGTTCATGGCGTTGACGATAACGTCACAACCGCGGGCGGCCTTGGCCATATCATCCCTTGCCCGGTCATAGGTTTTGACCCGCCATCCTGCCTCCTCGAACTTGGCGACGCTTGCCCGTCCGCTCATGCCCGATGCTCCCAATATCAAAACCTGTCCACTCATGTTGCTTCTCCATTCACATGTTGCGAAGAGAATTTGATCTGTTCGAAAATGAAATAAAATTCACAAAAATCGATGATATAATATTCAAAAATGAATAGATATCTGGAGCCGCTATCGTGGATTGGGATCATATACGTGCATTCGTGGCTGTTGCTGATGAGGGGTCTTTGTCCGCTGCAGCTCGTAAAATCGGGCAAAGCCAACCAACACTGGGCCGCCACATAAGGGCGGCTGAAGAGGCCCTTGGCGTCGCCTTGTTCACGCGGACCGTCAAAGGCCTCCAACTGACCGAGGCCGGGGCAAATCTGCTGGCTCACGCCCATGCCATGTCTGCCGCGGCGGCTCGGCTGGCAAATGCTGCTGTGGGCCGGGAGGGCAACCTATCAGGGACGGTGCGCATCACCGCGAGCATGGTGGTGTCGCACTACGTCCTGCCGCCGATCATTGCCGCGCTTCGCCGCGCCGAACCCGAAATTGAGATCGAGTTGGTCCCTTCCGACACATCTGAGAACCTGTTGTTCCGTGAGGCCGATATTGCGGTACGTATGTATCGCCCCACTCAGCTTGATATTGTCACGCGGAAGGTGGCCGAGCAGCCGGTGGCGCTCTACGGCGCAAATACTTTACTCGATGACCTGGGCACGCCCTCTTCCATTGGGGATTTGCAGCGTTTCCCTTTTGTAGGTTTCGACCGTGATGACTTGATCATTCGGCACATGCGTGAGATTGGCTTCGATATCGACCGACACTTTTTTGGTGTGCGGTGCGATGATCAGGCCGCATTTTGGCAGCTGATCCGCGCAGGTTGCGGGCTCGGCGGCATGCAATCGGCAGTGGGGGACGCCGATCACTCGGTGCGTAGGTTGGATGTGGACGTATCGCTGCCCAGCCTGCCGGTCTGGCTTGCGTCCAATGAGGCTCTGCACAGCAATCGGCGCATTCGCAGGGTTTGGGATTATCTAGGCGATGCCCTGTCTGCCCAGGGTGCGTCTGCCCAGGGTGCGTCCGCCCGGGGTGGGGCCGCCTAGGTTGTTGCCGGCAGGGGGAACTCGGGTGGCCCGTTGGTAGTCCAAGGGCCCATGACTCCGCCCAAGGCCCCGCCCACAACCCCATCCACAACCCCATCCATGAGCACTGCATCCATCATGCCGACCGAAAGACGCCTCTCGTCAGTAATTGACGTGAACGTAAGCGTAAGATAGTTCTCTCGAACCGGCAGGTAGCTGCCTGTTCTATGAAGCGTGGTGCTAGCCCGGTGTCGCTGTGCCCGGTGTCGCTGTGCCCGATGTCGCTGTGCCAGGTGTTGCCTTGCCAGGTCTTGCCTTGGCAGGTGGGGTGGCACCATGTGGTGCGATGGCCGGAGGGGAAGCTTCTGTACACAATGGTCCTGCCTGGGTGTCAGGGCCTGGGTGTCAGGGTTGGCTTTGGAGACAATATGGCGTGCATTTGTCGCAAATGGGCGCTCGTTGCGGCTGTTGGCAGGGCCTCTGGCAGGCTACACTTAATCAGAAGCGCTTGCGCCCAATGGCGAAAACCGGTTGTAAAACAGGGGCGTGGCGATGGATGGGAACGAAAATATGACTGAGACGGATGCTGCTATGGAAATGCCCGAGCGCGAAAGCATGGAATTTGATGTGGTTATTGTTGGTGCCGGCCCGGCCGGGCTAGCAGCCTCCATCCGCCTCAAGCAAAAGAACCCGGACCTGAACGTCGTGGTGCTGGAAAAGGCTGCGGAAGTTGGCGCGCATATCCTGTCTGGCGCGGTGGTGGACCCAGCAGGTATTGATGAGCTTTTGCCCAACTGGCGCGATGAAAGCGATCACCCGTTCACCAACCCGGTGAAGAAGGACAAGTTCATGGTGCTCGGTCCGGCGGGCTCGATCACATTGCCGAATTTCCTCATGCCACGCCTGATGAACAACCACGGCAATTTTGCCGTCTCGTTGGCCAATGTGTGCCGCTGGTTGGGGGAAAAAGCCGAAGCGCTGGGCGTTGAAATCTATCCCGGCTTCGCTGCCGCAGAGGTTCTGCACAATGATGAAGGCGCGGTAATCGGTGTTGCAACGGGCGACATGGGCATCGGACGAGACGGCCAGCCGGGGCCGCAATTTGAGCGCGGCATGGCTCTTCTGGGAAAATATGTTTTCTTTGCCGAGGGCGCGCGGGGGTCTTTGACCAAAAAGCTCATTGCGAACTTCGCGCTGGACAAGGGGGCCGAGCCGCCAAAATTTGGCATCGGCCTGAAAGAACTTTGGGAGGTTCACCCCTCCCAACATAAGCCGGGTCTTGTGCAGCATTCTTTCGGTTGGCCACTCAATGGCAAAACCGGTGGTGGCTCCTTCCTCTATCATTTGCCCAACAATCAGGTGGCCGTCGGCTTCGTGCTGCACCTGAATTATGAGAACCCCTATCTGTCACCATTTGATGAGTTCCAGCGCTTTAAAACGCACCCGGCCATCGCATCCACCTTTGCTGGCGGCACGCGTATTTCCTATGGCGCCCGGGCAATTACGGAAGGTGGCTGGCAGTCTGTGCCTCGCCTTAGCTTTCCGGGCGGTGCGCTGCTTGGCTGTGCGGCTGGCTTCACCAATGTGCCGCGCATCAAGGGAAGTCATAATGCGGTTCACTCCGGCATTCTGGCAGCGGACCATGCCATTGAGGCGCTCGCAGCTGGCCGCGCCAATGATGAATTGGTGTCCTATGAGGATGCGTGGCGCACATCCGCCATCGGCAAAGACCTCAAGCCCGTGCGCAACGCCAAGCCGCTATGGTCGAAGTTTGGCACCACCATTGGCGTGGCCTTGGGTGGTCTGGATATGTGGACCAACGAGCTGTTCAAATTTTCGTTTTTCGGCACCATGAAGCACGGCAAGCCGGACTATAAAGCGACCGGAAAAGCCTCGAAATTCAAGCCGATTGACTATCCGAAGCCTGACGGCAAATTGACATTTGACAAGCTCTCATCGGTGTTTTTGTCCAACACCAACCACGCTGAAGAACAGCCGGTGCATCTGGTCGTCAAAGATATTGACCTCCAGCATTCCAGCGAGCTGAGAGAGTTTGCAGGCCTGTCGAGCCGTTATTGTCCGGCAGGCGTGTACGAATGGGTTGATGCGGATGGCAACACCATTCCGGACGAAGAACGCACCAAAGCCAATGGCGGTTCGCGTTTTGTCATCAACGCCCAAAACTGTGTCCATTGCAAAACTTGCGACATCAAAGACCCTAACCAGAACATCAATTGGCAACCGCCACAGGGCGGCGAAGGACCAGTCTATCCCAACATGTGACAAGAGGTGTGGAGCGGCTTTGCCGCGACTGGGACCCAGGATGTTGGGATAAACTGTCCTGGCTTGGCCGCCCGTTTTGTTTGCGATTGGCGGAGCACCGCCAATCTGTGCGTCTTGCGTGCTTCAAGTGTCCTGCCCGTAACCGAGCCGTTCTCGCAGGGCGATACGGCCGGGTGGTGTGATGACCAGCTGGCGATGAATGTCGGTGCGGCGCACCCAGTTGTGACGTTCAAATGCACCTAGCAAAGCAGCGCCCAGGGCACCCGCCAGATGATCCCGCCGAACGCTCCAGTCGAGGCAGCGCCGACATATTGGCCGCTTACTCTTCATCAGGCTCGAAATGTCAATTTCGAGGAACCGGAACAGCTCACTATCCGCATTGGCGATCAATGTGCCGTCTTCACGGACTGAAACGTGGCCGTGCGACACAAGGCCATCGAGAACACCAACACCCAGTTCACCCGCCATATGATCGTAGCAGATACGGGCTTCCATAAGTGCTGAATTGCGGGGACCTGTCTTGGGCGCGCCCACCGGCTCGCACAGCGTGCCCAGCTTCTCCACCAGTTCCGCAACTTGTGGGCTTGCCAGTCTGAGGTAGCGGTGGCGGCCCTGCGCTGCAACGTCGATCATATGCCCGTCGACCAGCTTTTTAATATGTGCGCTTGCGGTGGCGCGGCTTATGCCTGCAACTGTCGCCAGTTCTCCAGCGGTCAAAGCTTTGCCTCCCATCAAAGCGGTCACCATCGCGGCCCGTGCCGGATCTCCCAATAAATGAGCTGTCCTTGCAATGTGGTTTGGCGAAGTCATGGGACACCTTTAGCAGGGTTGGGTTGTAAATAGTTCGCTGCGCAACGAACCCACGCCGAAATTTGGTAAGCTAAATCTTCGTCTGAAAAACACTTTGCGATGTTAGGACGCTGCCATGCAAACCGGTTCGGAACTGCATCTTATCGGCCTTGTGGGCCCTGCGCTTTTGGCACTGGGTGCTGCAGCAATTTCCCCCGGCCCCAACGCCTTTGCGGCCATTTCCACGGCACTGGGCAGCGGCAGGGCCAAGGGTCTCATGGTGGCGGTTGGCATCGGGTGTGGCGGTCTGGTCTGGGCAATGCTCAGCGCGTTTGGCCTCGCCCGGCTGCTCGATGTGCTTCCACAGACGGTCACCGTGCTCGCGGCGGCCGGGGCGCTTTACCTGGCATACCTTGCCTATAAGGGGTTTCGGTCCGCCATCGGTGGGGCTGCTCCTTCGCTGGGTGCAAAATCGGCCGAGAGTTTCCAGTCGGCATTTCTGCGCGGTTTGCTGGTCACACTCACCAACCCAAAGGCTGGCCTTATGTGGCTTTCACTGATGGGCTTTGTTGCGGTGTCTTCAAACACCAGCGCTCCTATCATAGCGTTTGGCGTCGCTGGCGCACTGCTGGTATTCTTCATCTACGGCACAATGGCGCTGGTCTTTTCCAACGCAGCGGTGCGTGCTGGCTATGAGAAATACCATCGCGTGGCGGACGGTGCTTTTGGCTTCGCATTTGCTGCTCTGGCCCTGCTTCTGGTTCAGCGTTTTCTGGTGTGACCCATCAGCTTGACCGGTCCAAAAGCAAGCGCACACCCAATGCACCCATCACGGTACCGGCCACCCGGTCAAACCAAGTTTTGCCTGATGAAAATGCCCGTCGGGCCATGGGGGTGGAGAGTGCTAATGCGAAACATGTGTAGGCGAACACTTCCAGCATCAAATGATTGACAACTATGAGTGCTGTTCCGCCCGCTGAAAGGCCGGCAGGGAAAATGACGACGATCACGGCACCGGCAAAAAGAACTGACTTCGGATTGGATAGATTGATCAAAAGTCCGCTCCGAAATCCCCATAAAACCGAATGGCTGGTTTGGCCGCTTTCATGGATGGACATTGGTTGTGCCGCGTTGCGCCACATGCCGATGGCCAAATAGATAAGATAGGCGGCACCGACGAATTTCATGGCGCCATAAAGCCATGGTACGATTTCAAACAAGGCGGCTAGACCGAGCAATGCGCAGCCGGTCCAGATGGCAGCCATGGTGGCCAGGCCTAGCCCGGTTGCAACGCCCACCGCACGCCCTTCCGCAATCGAGTTGCGTACTGACAGCAACATGGCCGGCCCGGGAGACAGAATCGCTGCAGCCAGGGTTGCGTTGAAGGCGATCATTTGAGCAAGCGACACATCCAGCATACCAAACGCTACCGCCGGCGGTGCGCGCCGTCCAGCACTATGGTCCGGGCGGTTGGCATGTCCAACGATTAAGTGATGGGCACTGGAAACTTTCAAGGTGATTGCCACGTTATTGAGCACCCCCCCTTGAAC
>JBCBZX010000415.1:0-2275 GCA_039815105.1 Pseudomonadota bacterium | reverse complement strand
CGCGATCCATTACTGGACAGCTCAATGACCGAGGCGATTGAAAAACGCGGCAAAGAACTTTTGGGCTTGGTGCTCCTTTGCATTGCATTGCCGCAATCGCAGGTGCCATGGCATTTTCCTACCACCCTGATGATCCAAGCTGGATGTCCGCTACTGATGCGCCGGTGAACAATTGGATGGGGCAGATTGGGGCCTCTGTGGCGGCAACCGTTTTCATGGTGATTGGCTGGGCTGCTGCGGGCGTGTCCGTTTTGCTGGCGATCTGGGGGCTGCGTTTCACGCTCCATGATGGCGCAGAACGTGCCCTCGGTCGGCTGATTTTCACACCGATCTGGCTTGCCGTATTGTCGATCTAGGCGTCTTCGCTCACCCCGGGGCCGGTTTGGAGCGCGGCCCACAGCTACGGCTTGGGCGGATTGTTTGGGGATACCGTGCTCGCGGCGCTCTTGGGCGTTATGCCGTTTGGAACCGCGTTCAGCTTGAAAGCTCTTTCGCTTGCGCTGGGCATCGCAACACTTGTGATAGGTCTTTTTGTCTTCGGAGCCACACGTGATGACTTGTGGCGCACGATCAAATTCGGGCTGATTGCCCTGATCATGACATATGCGGCACTTCGCTCAGCCCTGACCCGCAGCGCAAAGGGCGCAGTGCTGGCATCTGCAGGTTTGACGACGGGTGTGCAAAACCAGATCAAGAAACGCGCCGAACGTCGCGAAGCCCAGTGGGACGCGTATGATGAAGAAGACCATTCTTCTCATTCCGTCATAAGTGAACCGCCGCTGAAGCGCCGTGTTGCACGCGTTATCTTGGACGAAGTGGCAGAAGATATGCCTGAAGAGGCCGCTCCAAAACCCTCAGTTAAGGAAAAAACCGGCCTTTTGGCACGGATGCCATCGTTGATCCGCCGCCCGGATCCAGCCCCTGATCCCGAGCTTGTCATCGAGGAGTACGAGGGTGAGGCGCCTGATGCCCCAGAACCGGACCGTATTCGCGCCAAGATCGCCCATGCAATCAAGTCGCGCCGTCCTCAGACTGATCCTGAGCCCATGCCGGTCTCTGCGGAGAAACCTTTGACCAAGGGCCGTGGCCGTGGCCCGGATCCATTGGTGCTCAACACCGACAGTCACCTGCCGCCCGAACCTCCGTTGACAGCAAGTCAGGTGCAGGCTCCCTCTGGGATAGCGCCCGATTGGGTCGTGGAAGAGGAGGACATTGTGTCGGAGGAGCCCGTTATTCCTGAAATACCGGCGGCCTATACCGAGGCTCGCATCCCGGTCGCTGAACCGCGCAAAGTGGTTCAGCATACGCCGCGCAAGGCGCCGCAACCGTCCTTGCAAGCACAGGCCGAGGCGCAACCGACCTTGCAGTTTGAAGACCGACCGAAGCTTGCCTACGAGCTGCCGGAATTGAACCTGCTGACCAATCCTATGACCATTAAGCGCCACCATCTGAGCGATGAGGCACTGGAAGAAAACGCGCGCATGTTGGAAAACGTGCTGGACGATTATGGCGTCAAGGGCGAGATCGTCTCTGTGCGCCCTGGCCCAGTGGTTACCATGTACGAACTGGAACCGGCGCCTGGCCTCAAAGCCAGCCGTGTGATCGGCCTTGCCGACGACATCGCCCGTTCGATGAGCGCTCTTTCGGCCCGCGTCAGCACAGTCCCTGGTCGGTCTGTCATTGGCATTGAACTGCCCAACGACAACCGCGAAATGGTGGTGCTGCGCGAACTGCTGGCCGCCCGCGATTTCGGCGACAGCAACATGCGCTTGCCACTCGCTCTGGGCAAAGACATCGGTGGTGATCCGGTGGTGTCAAATCTCGCCAAGATGCCTCACCTTCTGATTGCCGGTACAACTGGTTCGGGTAAGTCCGTGGCGATCAATACGATGATTCTAAGCCTGCTTTACAAGCTCACGCCAGAAGATTGCCGCCTCATTATGATCGACCCGAAGATGCTGGAGCTTTCCGTATATGACGGCATTCCCCATCTCCTTTCTCCCGTTGTGACGGATCCGAAAAAGGCCGTGGTCGCGCTCAAATGGGTCGTGGCAGAAATGGAAGAACGCTATCGAAAGATGTCCAAAATGGGCGTGCGCAACATCGACGGCTACAACAGTCGTGTTGAGGACGCACTGTCCAAAGGAGAGATGTTCTCCCGTACTATTCAAACCGGCTTTGATGACGACACAGGCGAGCCCGTCTTCGAAACCGATGAGTTCGCTCCTGAGAAGATGCCTTTCATCGTGGTGATTGTTGACGAGATGGCCGATCT
>JBCBZX010000104.1:0-9779 GCA_039815105.1 Pseudomonadota bacterium | reverse complement strand
GGTGGCGTTCTTTGATCCACAGACATTGCCCATACCTGCCCATGAAGGCCGAACATATGTCTGTGACATGGCGCTCAAGGCCATGACGCAGGCTATTGCCGGAAAGACCGACACGGACCGTGTGTGGCGCGTGGATTGGCGCCTGCGGCCTGATCCATCGGTCACCGGTCTTTCCATGTCCACCGATGCCGCCCTTGATTTCTTTGCCTTCCGCTCAGCGCCGTGGCGCCGTCTGGCCATGATGAAGGCTCGCGTGGTGGCCGGCGACAGGCAAGCGGGAGAAGCTTTCCTCAAACGCCTCAGCAGCTTTATTTGGCGGCAAACCCTCGACTTCAGAACGCTTGATGAAATTGCTGCGGTCAAGGACCGGATAAAGAATGAGCACCCCGGTCTGGCGGCCACCGGACCCGCCGCCACAGATGTGAACATCACAGACGAATTTCACATCAAATTGGGCAGCGGCGGCATCCGAGAAATCGAGTTCATCATCAACGCACACCAGTTGATCTGGGGTGGCCGGCAAAAACAGCTGCGCACCACCAACACATTGGATGCGCTCAAGGCTTGCGCCGAACTGGGCCACTTGAATGACGAGGAAGCCCAGCGATTGCGCCAAGCCTATATTTGGCTGCGGCGACTGGAAAACTCAGTGCAGATGATTGCTGATCGCCAGACCCACACACTGCCAACAGATGCAAACGACCAAACGCTCATAACCCAAATCATGGGCGAAACGCGTTGGGGCGCGCTGCAGCATAAATTGGTAGCCCACCGCACATTGGTGGCGGCCCAGTTCCAACACTTCCTGAGCGCAGAACAGGATGAGCCAACCCCAACAATTGGGACGAGACGCAAACCAACCAGCCTGTCCCCAGCATCAGAGGCAATTGTTGAAACCTGGGAAGCGGGGTTTCTAGCCCATGGGTCGACACCCGATCAAAACTTGGCAGGGCTTGACGCCGCCTTGTTAGACGCAGCAGCCAGAAGTGCACAGCCAGATGGTTCCATTGCCAAACTGGACAGTTTTTTGAAGGGTTTGCCACGTGGCGGGCAATATCTGCGGCTGCTGGCCAGCCATCCGGCCCTAACGTCCAACATCTTTGACGCGTTTCTTAGGTCGGCGCCGGTCTCCTCCCTTATGCATCAATCTCCGCACGTGGTGGACGTGTTGCTAGAGCGTGGCGGGAGCACCGAACTGAGATTGGCGAGCGATGCGGAGTTGATCGCCCAAGCCCGAGCGTTGCCGGACGAGGAAGCACGCCTGGAATGGGTGCGTTCGTGGACCAATGAGCGCCTGTTTCTCGCTTATCTGGGGGCGCTGGGAGGCCAACGGTCGCCTGAACAGATTGCCCATGAGATCACAAAAATCGCCGAGCGCGCGGTCCATATTTGCACCTTGCTCACCGCCAGCAGCTTTACGGACCAAAAGGCGCCGATCTCAATAGTAGCCTTTGGGCGATTGGGCATGGAAGCGATGCACCCGATGTCCGATCTCGATCTCCTGTTTCTAGCGGAGGGCGATGATGCCGAGGCGCTGGATCAGGCCAACCGCTTTTCGCTGCGGCTCAAATCAACCCTCGATACGCGAATGCGGGCGGGTCAGGTTTGGGAAATAGACATGCGCTTGCGCCCGTCGGGCCGCGCGGGACCACCCACCCTGCGCCCGGTGAGCTTCAGAACGCATCAATTGGAACGCGCCAAAACCTGGGAACATATTGCGCTCGTGCCAGCGCGTTTCGTTTGCGGGAGTGCCAACAGCCGAGCATTGTTCAATGCGACGCGGGCCGCTGCCCTAACGACGCCTCGCAACCAGCAACAATTGATGCTCGATGCCTGCTCCATGATGGCGCTGCTGCGCGACGAACGTATCACCGAGACACCTACCGATGCCTATGAGGTGAAGCTGATTACGGGCGGGCTTATGGAAGCGGAGTTTGTGTTGCACACATTGGTGCTCAAACACGCGGCGCAGCATACCGGCCTGGCAAGCATGGCCTACGCAGATCTGCCAAATGCATTGGGGTCAATTGATCCAAGTCTCGATCAACTGCCAGATGCGCTGCGCTGCCTGTCGGATATGCAGTTCCAAGCGCGCCTCCATGGCAGTGATGCTCTCAAGGAAATATATTCTCGAAAGGAGTGGGAAGCCAGGCGCGAACCGGCGCGCAAAACCATATTGCAACTGATCGAAAATCACCTGCCACCGCTCAAGGCGGCTCAGGAACCGGATGAAGCCGTAAAATGGCTGGCATCAGCTAATTGAATGCACCGGCCGACGCCTCATCTGCCCTCAATGATGGCTAGAAGTTCCGTCGGCACCCGGCGCGGAACACCATCCCTGTTCATTAGCAGCACTTCCACTTCACCCAAGGCGATGCTGGCCCCATCCCCCAGCCGAGTCATTTCCTGCTTAAGCAGCCATCGGGCGCCTTTGAACTGGGATAAAATCGTTCGCACCTGCAGAATATCATCAACCTTTGCGGGCTGCTTATAGTCGACGGCCAAACGCCGGATTGCAAAGACCAGCTCCTCCCCGAACCGCCCCTCACCCAAGTCGGTATGGGACACACCTATGGTGCGCAGCCATTCGGTGCGGCCTCTTTCGAAGAAATGCAGATAACGCGCGTGATAGACGACACCCGTAAAGTCGGTATCCTCATAATAGACCCGAACCGGAAAGACGTGCTCGCGCCCGGACAGATGACCACTGGTGACGGGGGTGTTTTCAACTTGCGCCATGGCACCGCTTAACATGTGGGTTCAAATTTTGTGAGAGAGCCCCGGCACCGACGGGTCTTTTTTCTTGCGCCCGGGAAATGCGAGTGCCACCAGAGAAAAATGGAGATATCGCGAACTGGGAGGCGATGATGACATTCAACGCATTGATGGTGACAAAGTCCGATGAAGAGGGCGCAAAGCCCCAGGCGGCAGTGACCGAAATTACAGAAGATCAACTGCCAGACGGCAACGTTACGATTGCGGTGGAGTATTCCACACTCAATTATAAGGACGGCCTGTGCATCGGTCCCGGCGGCGGCCTCGTTCGAAACTATCCCCACGTCCCGGGCATTGATTTTGCCGGCACCGTGGAAACCTCAAGCGACGATCGCTACAAGCCCGGAGATAAGGTGGTGCTCACGGGTTGGCGCGTTGGCGAGGTGCATTGGGGCGGCTACTCGCAAAAGGCGCGCGTGAATGCGGACTGGCTTGTCCCATTGCCGCAAGGCATCACCACCAAGCAGGCCATGGCAGTTGGCACGGCCGGTTTCACATCCATGTTGGCCGTTATGGCGCTTGAGGCCCACGGGCTCACTACGGCCACCGACAAACCTGTTCTTGTGACGGGTGCATCCGGGGGCGTGGGATCCGTCGCAACGGCAATCCTGGCGAAGCTGGGTTACAGTGTCGCCGCTGTGACGGGCCGGCCCGAAGGAGCCGATTATCTGAAGGATTTGGGCGCAACCCAAATCGTTGCGCGTGAAGAGATCGCAGAAGCGGTCAAGCGACCCTTGGAGAAAGAAGCGTGGGCCGGCTGTATCGACGCGGTGGGCGGCGAAATGATGGCGCGGGTCCTGGGCCAGTTGGCCTATGGCGGGTCGCTGGCGGCGGTTGGTCTTGCCGGCGGGGCCAATTTCCCCGGCACAGTGATCCCTTTCCTGCTGCGGGGGGTGAACGTTCTGGGCATCGACTCAGTCATGCAGCCCTATGACAATCGCCTGGCAGCATGGAAGCGTATCGCAAGCGATCTGCCCATGGACAAGCTCGAAGCAATGGTGGTGGACGCATCGCTTTCGGACCTGCCGCAACTCGGGCGCGACATTCTAAAGGGCGAGGTGCGCGGGCGCGTGGTGGTGGATGTGAACCGCTAACGCGGCGCTAACGTTCGGTTGAACCAGCGTGCTTGCATGTGATTGGAAATTTTCGGGTGGAGCTGGCATCTATGTTTTCACCGGCCCACACAAACAAACAAACGGGTCGGACAATAAGAAAAACAAAAAGGAAAACCCCAATGAAAATCTCCACAATCATCACCACAGCCGCACTCGGTCTCGCAGTTATCGCAACTCCAGCAGTCGCTGCTGAAAATGTTCTGACACCATCGGATGCGATCCAGGCTGGCAGCGTCAACAACTTCGCTCCCCAGTTCAAGAAGGACGGCAAGTTCTTCGTGCCAGCGCACATTCAGCGCGAGTTGGCTGAGCGCGACCGTCGCAACGACTAATCTGTCTTCAAAGCTTCGGCTCAATGAGCTGAGAAAGATGGGCCGCCCGCTGGGCGGCCCTTTTTTGGTTGTGAGACCACAACACTCACCAAGCCTGCTTGGTTATCACATTCAGTTGATCCGAACGCCTGCAAAAAATTGGAACGCTTTGGGGAGCTTCCCATTGTATTTGCAACCGACGCGGAAACAAAAACAACAACGCTCGGGAAAATGAAATGAAAAGGAAAACCCCAATGAAACTTCGCACAATCCTTACATCCGCTGCCCTTGGCCTTGCGTTCGTTGCAACTCCAGCAATTGCCCAGACTGCGGTGCCACAGGCTGACCGCGTGTCGGCTGCAGACAGCAACAACAAAGCTATCATCTTCCGCGACGGCGACACATTCTTCACACCAGACGCCCTGGCGCGTGAACTCGCCGACCGAGACAATCAGAACAACTCGTAATTCCAGCGATTGCCAGGAAAGGCCGCCCACCGGGCGGCTTTTTTTTTGGCCCGAACAAACTTTTCTGGTCCCTATGCGGGCCGGTTTGAATGGTTAACGCCACGCTAACATTCCGTTGAACCAGTGTGCTTGTATGTGATTGGCAGTTGATCTGCGGGTCTGGCAAATATGTCTCACCGACCCAAACAACACAAACCAACGGGCCGGATAACAAAGACAATAAGAAAAACAAAAAGGAAAACCCCAATGAAAATCTCTGCAATCATCACCACTGCCGCACTCGGTCTCGCAGTCTTTGCCGCTCCTGCGGTTGCCGCCAGCGCCGTTTCCCAAGCTGACCAGGTTCAGAACGGTGACGTGAACAACTCCGCCATCATCTTCAAACGCGACGGTGAGTTCTTCGTGCCATCATGGGTTCAGCAGGACGAAGCTGAGCGCAATCGCGACTAAGCAACAGTCCTTACTCATGTGGAAAAGGCCATCCTTCTGGGATGGCCTTTTTTGCGTGAAGCGGATGCAGTGCCCTAAGGTGCTTGAAGTGTTGCAACCGAAAACAGCACTCCAAATTGTTCGCACCAAATAACTGCTGACCCGTATTCGCCCAGGTCAACGCCCTCAGGAATTGCGTAGCTCTGATCCCCAATATTGCCCTTAAGCTGGCCAAGTGAGACCCATTCGCTGGCCTTTACATCGGCCGACGATTGTGGATCCGGGTTTTTGACCAACCAGACCTCAAGATCTGGGCCATTTGTCACTTCAAATTCGGTGAACGCCAATCTTGGCTCACCGCTGGCTGCCGTGAAAATCGTTGCGTTGCCTGACCCGCGATGGGCGCTATCGGCATCGCGAAATTGCCCGCTGACGATCGCGGCATTGCCTGCGCCCGCTTCGATGGTTTCGTCCACCACATCATCAAACAGCAATGGTGAAAATGCGTACCAGGCAAACGCCGCGACGGCGACAAATGCCACCGCCGCGATGAGTTTTATAAGACGTTTCATGCTGACCTCCCTGCACGCGAGCCAGCATGTCTCAGTTCAGCGCAAAACGCTACAGGGCCAGCTGGTAGCTTTCTGGCACATAAGCGAACCCATCGCCCCGCGTGTCCACATAGCCAACTGCCGGGAATGGCATGTGATAACCAGCGAACGGCACCTTGTCGGCGGCCAACATGCCCAGCAGTTTGCGGCGGGTTGCGGCGGCAGCAGCCTTATCGGCGTCAAAGCGGACTTCCCAGTCGGGATAACCAAGCGACCAGACATAATGATTTGCCGTATCCGCCAACAGCATCAATTGCTGCCCGTCGCTTTCCAGCATGTAAGTCATGTGCCCGGGCGTGTGGCCAAAGGCGGCTACGGCAGTGATGCCGGACGCGATGCTGTCACCATCCTTCACGAAGGTGACTTTCTCAGCCATTGGCGTCACCATGTTACGCACCATGGCTGCAGGTCCCTGTTCGCCTTCCTGCGCCGCCCAGAAGTCATGCTCCACTTGGCCGGTATACATCTGCGCATTGGGGAATGTCGGGGACCCATTGTTCATCAGGCCACCAATATGGTCGGGATGCATGTGGGTGATGACCAATTTAGTCACATCTTCTGGCGTGTAACCGGCTGCTTCCAACGCGCCGACAATGGCAGGAGTGCCGTCGCCACCCAGGCCAGTGTCGAACAAGATCAGGTCCGAGCCCGTGTTCACAACGGGCACATTGAAAAAGAAGCGCACGCTTTCTGCGGAAATGAAGTTCTCAGCGGAGACTTCGGCAAACTCTTCGGCACTCACATTCATACCAAAAATGCTCTGAGGCTCGTCACGGGGCGCAGAGCCGGCAAGCAGCGTGGTCACCACAAAGTCGCCGACCTTATAATGGCTGAAGGGCGCGTTGGACTTGCCTGCGGAATGACCCGCTGCGAGCGCTGGTCGTGAAGACAGGACTGAAGCCAGGCCTCCAGCGGCAATTGGTGCTGCGGCGGCACCAAGCAGGGCAGAGCGGCGGGTGATGATGGTTTTGGACATTGGGTGAATTCCTCTGCAGGGGGCTGTTAGAGATGACCCAATAGCTAGAACTGGCAAACCCCGCGCCCAGAGCGCCGACATGACAAAACCGTAATGTTCGGCTTCAAGCTGCTCTCCCGAACCTTGATCGCAGGCCTCAATCTCGGGCCTCAATCTCAGGCCTAGTCAGCTTCAAAGCCCAAGCCCAGTTGAGATTGTTCCACCTGAATAGGGGCGGGCAAGCCCAGGTGGGCCCAGGCGTGGCCGGTCATCAGGCGCCCCCTTGGCGTGCGCGCGATAAAACCCTGTTGGATCAGAAACGGCTCGATAATATCTTCTATGGCGTCGCGCGGTTCTGACAGGGCAGCCGCCAGCGTTTCTACACCCACTGGACCGCCGCCATAATTTTTTGCAATCTGAGTTAGATATCTGCGGTCCAGTTCATCCAAACCTGCGACATCCACATCGAGCCGCTTTAACGCATCATCGGCGGCTGACGCATCAACGGCCTCCACCCCCGCAACTGCAGCAAAATCTCGAACCCGGCGAAGTAAACGGCCTGCGATCCGCGGTGTTCCACGAGATCGTTTAGCGATCTCCCGAGCGCCATCATCTGTCATAGCCACGCCCATGAGCCGAGCGCCTCGTTTTACGATGGTCTCGAGCTCATCCACCTCATAGAAATTCAGGCGAACCGGAATGCCAAACCGGTCCCGCAAAGGTGTGGTGAGCAATCCCAGACGTGTAGTTGCCGCCACAAGTGTGAAGCGGGCCAGATCGATCTTCACAGACCGCGCGGCTGGTCCTTCGCCTATAATCAAATCGAGCTGAAAGTCCTCCATCGCCGGATAGAGGATTTCTTCCACCGCCGGGCTCAACCTATGGATCTCATCGATGAAAAGAACATCTCGATCTTCCAGATTGGTGAGCAGCGCTGCCAAATCGCCGGCCTTGGCGATCACGGGGCCCGATGTGGCGCGAAAGTTCACGCCCAATTCGCGCGCCATGATCTGGCTCAGAGTGGTTTTACCCAGCCCAGGCGGACCGACAAACAGCACGTGATCGAGGGGTTCGCTCCGTCCCCGCGCCGCCTCGATGAAAACCTTCAAATTCTCCCGCGCCTGGCGCTGCCCGACAAAATCGTCCAGCGTTTGGGGGCGCAGAGCCGTGTCAAAATCTTCGCTTTTGGTCTCCGCTGAGATGATGCGATCCGCCTCTTCACTCATGACGACAGCTCCTTAAGACCGAGCCGAATGAGTGTTGCGGAGCTGGCATCGTCTCCCTGCGTGGCGACGACCGCAGCGACCGCGCGGCTGGCTTGGTCTGGGCTGTACCCAAGATTGGTAAGGGCTGAGACGGCGTCTTGCACGGGGCCAGCCGCGACCCCTGCACCCAACTCCTGCTGCAAGCCGATCGTGCCAGACGTGTCGCCAGCCAATGCAGGCGCTTTGTCCTTGAGTTCGGCCACCATGCGTTGAGCAACTTTCGGTCCGATTCCCGGCGTTCGCGCGATGGCGGCCTTGTCTTGAAGCGCAATGGCGGACGCTAGCTCACCAGGCGTCATCGTGCTGAGTACGGCCAACGCAACCTTTGCGCCAACGCCTTGCACTGATTGCAGCAGCCGGAACCATTGGCGTTCCATATCACCACGAAAGCCGAACAGCTTGATCTCAGTTTCGCGCACATGGGTTTCGATGGAAAGCGTCACCGCCTCGCCAATGGCGGGCAAAGCACCCAGGGTTCGCGATGAGCAATGCACTTCATAGCCGACACCCTGGACATCCAAAATGGCCCAATCATCCCCCACACTGTCCAGCGTGCCGCTGAGTTTTCCGATCATGGTCTTCTACCTATCCCGCATACTTATCCTGCGGCGGCGATGCGCGCTTCCAACGCCGCACGCCCACGCTGCTGTGCATGGCACAAAGCAATTGCCAGCGCATCCGCAGCATCATCACTGTCAAAGGTGGCGCGTGGCAGCAAAACTTTCACCATCAGCTTGATTTGGCTTTTGTCGCCATGGCCCACACCGATAACAGTTTTTTTGACGGCATTTGGCGCATACTCGGCCACCGGCACGCCGGCCTGCGCTGGCACCAAAAGTGCAATACCCCGCGCTTGACCCAGCTTCAGTGTGCCCGCTGCGTCCTTATTGACAAACGTATTCTCCACCGCCGCCTCATGGGGAATGTGCGTGTGAACAACCGAATTGAGGGCCTCGTACAAGGCGCAAAGCCGCTCCGCCAAAGGCAGTTTTGAGCTTGGCTGGATGGTGCCAGAGGCGACGAAGCGCAGCGACGCGCCGCAACTGTCAACAATTCCCCAACCCATATTTCGCAGGCCAGGATCAATGCCGAGTATCCGCACCGTCGCGGGCGAGCTTTTGATAACGGGTTCAGAGCGTGATTCGAGCATGGCACACCTTTGCAAATCAGGCTGCCAGTGTCGCCTCAGAATGTGAACAAAATGGCAACTAACTTCGCGTATCAGATGTTGCTGCCGCGTCCAGCGCTCCAGCGCGGCCCCATACCTGCAATTCGCCAAAACCCGGCAACGCGATGGTTCCCGCAAGCGGGTTGATGCCGGTGACAAGACCCAGGAAGTTCAGTTCCAACCCGATATGGCGACCGAAAGAAAAGCCCGCATAACCCCACAGCGAACCTTGCAGCATGCCGCCACGGGTATGAAGGACGGGGCCAGGCGCAAAATCCCGCCCAACCCCCAAAGGCGATGTGCTGAAACCCAATTCTGGCACGTCTTTCAGAACTTCGGCCACGAAGCTGTTGGAATTTGGCCCTGGCCAAATGACGTAATCACCTCTTTCGCGATAGCGATAGTTTTCAATTGCCGCCAACAGCCTGGGCAGAGCGGCTTCCGCTGCCGCACCAGCTATCTTGTGTCGAATGCGAGGGACGTTGGAATACCATTTGCCATCCGGCGCATAATTGTCTCGCCGCAGCGCAGGCCCCCAGCCCACAACATCATATCTGCGGTAACGGGTTTCCCCCGGCAGCTTCAGCACCAGCCACGAGTGCACGGATAAGGCTCCTTTGAGCCCACCGGTTCGGGCGGACAGCACCATAATTTCTGCATCTCCTGCCGGAAGTGAAACAGGC
>JBCBZX010000427.1:0-2145 GCA_039815105.1 Pseudomonadota bacterium | reverse complement strand
TCAGGCCGTCCCCATACCATCCCTTTGGGCGTTCGGAATGGGGTCTTGTTTGCGTTAAAAACGGTCAATTAACCAGGCGGCGTGGTTTTTTTGCCACGCCGCTTTTGTATCGGAAATTCGACGCTGTTCGGTTTGACATTAGCCCCGGAGCGCCAATTTTGCGGTATTTCGGTCGATTTCGAAATCGGCGAGGTGGTCTGCCCCTGCGTCAACTGCAAAAATGGCGCGATTTTGACCACATTGCTGACATGTTGCGCACCGGGTGCGCTTGGCTATTCTGCCGTTGACGTATTGGTAAGTCAGCCGTCGGGAGAAAGCTGACTTGGAATTGAGGGCCGCCCAGGCGGTCTTGGGGAAGGGGCTTCGGTCATGATCAAAACAACACTCACAACAGGTGTGCTAGCGCTATCGCTTGCTGCACTGACAACGACATCTGCATTGGCGGGCGGCTATAGCCGCGGTTCAGTCGACATTTCACCACTTCTGGGCGACGGCCTGACAGCCGGTGGTGGCTTTGCTATCGTTTCGCCAACCCGCCGCATCTCGGCGGTCAACGGAACGGCAGTAACTGGCAACGCCAACGCTGACTTCGGGTCGACCTACATTGTTCCATCCGCCTTCGCTTCGACCAAACTGGGCGCCACCGAAGCCCGCTGCCTTGCTGCTTACGCGCAGCCTTATGGCGCGAAAGCAGACTATGGCACGGCACAATTGTTGACAGCTACGGCAACGGGTACAGGTCGCCCAATCAGTGCGACCACTGCCAATGAGCTATCGTCCCACGAGCTGGGCCTGACATGCTCCTATGGCTTTGATGCAGGCCCCGTGAAAGCTTACATCATCGGCGGCGCGTTTGCTCAGCAGGTCAGCTATTCTGAGAGCAAGGGCACCATTCTGGCCGGTACGTTTCGTGATCGCATCGCGACCCTTGAGGGTGACGACACGGGCTTCGGTTACCGCGTTGGTCTCGGCATCTCCAAGGAAGAGATCGCTCTAAAGGCAAGCCTTGTCTACCGCTCGCGCGTGGACCACAACGTCAGCGGTGTCCAAACGCTTGACATAATTGCGGCTCAAGGCGTTGCAGCTGCAGTGGGTACGTATGGTTTCACCGCAGCCGCGACCACGCCCCAAAGCTTGAAGCTTTCGCTGCAGACTGGCGTGGCTCCCGGTACTCTGATCTTTGGTTCCGTCGAGTGGACCGATTGGAGCGTTTTGCAGCAAGTTAACGTTCTTGGCACAGGAACAGGCTCCGCCCCGGCCGCTGCCCTGAGAAACGGTGTGGCAACTCCAGGTGCTCCTACAATTGATGCCTTCTTCCGCGATGGTTGGACCGTGAACGTTGGCGCCGCACGCCAGTTGACTGAAAAGGCCTCTATCCTTGGTGCCTACACCTGGGATCGCGGCACCGGTTCGGGCCGCAGCGGTTTCTCAGATACACACACAATTAGCGCTGGCATGAACTATAAAGCCAATGACAATCTGTCAGTACGTGCCGGTCTTGCATACAGCCACCTTACGGCGATCACCTACAACACGACGGATACTGGCGGCACTGCTGTTACCGTCACCAATGGTGCTGGCAATGCGATCGCGGGTGCTCTGAGCGTGAACCTGACCTTCTAGGTTCAGACCAACGACTTGAGGAAAAGCCCGGCCTTCTGGTCGGGCTTTTTTTTGGAATTGTTCTATTGTGACGGTCCTGCAACAGGCCGCTAATTTTAGCCCTTTGGGCCAGCTTCACATTTCAAACTTGCCCGGTTTCGGTCACAAAGCGGCATTGTGAGGAGTGCGTGCTTGCGAGCGCGCCGAGAAGGGGCTGGTTATGGCTGACAAAACAACGACGATCATCGATGCGGACGGTGCATTCGATAAAAATAAACTGCCAAGCCGCCATGTGACCGTAGGGCCGCGCCGGGCACCCCACCGCTCCTACTATTACGCAATGGGTTTGACGACCGAGCAGATCGGGCAGCCCTTTGTGGGCGTGGCGTCCTGCTGGAACGAAGCGGCCCCCTGCAACATCGCGCTGATGCGTCAGGCACAAGCTGTTAAGAAGGGCGTTGCTGCTGGTGGCGGCACGCCGCGTGAGTTTTGCACGATCACCGTGACCGACGGTATTGCCATGGGTCACCAGGGCATGAAATC
>JBCBZX010000010.1:0-21270 GCA_039815105.1 Pseudomonadota bacterium | reverse complement strand
CTCTGCACCTGTGCGTTCCCGAAGTACGCCCCCTGCAGCTGTGCGTTCCCGAAGTTCGCTCCCTGCGCCTGTGCGTTCCCGAAGTTCGCCCTCTGCACCTGTGCGTTCCCGAAGTACGCCCTCTGCACCTGTGCGTTCTCGAAGTCCGCCTCCTGCAGCTGTGCGTTCCCGAAGTTCGCCCTCTGCACTTTGGCACCCGTGAATAGCGCGTGAGACCAGTCTGCACTCTTTCCTCTGGCACTGGCATCAAGCGCAGTCAGGTTTGTCGCGCGCAGGTCAAGACGAAAGATGGGTGCTAAACGCTGCCATTGGGAGACCTTCTTCTCCCAACTCTCTATCGCTTCGTGGTAGGACTTAAGCTCCTTTTCAGTGGCATCTGTGGGGTGGGCAGGATACCAGCCGACCATTTCTGAATATGGTTGCCATGCACCCCATTCTTGCTTGCGAATTTCCTCTGGGCTTCTTCGGCCGATGACTGTGACGGCGGTTTGAATGTCTATCGGCGCGGAATAGTCTGCCAGCTTCGCAGCGTGTTCTCCTTGCCAAGTCGATATCTTCTGATCGAAGGTTTCGCCATCTTCGTTTTTCCCCTCAAACCACTGTGGCGCATCCGGTAGGTCTGGCGCACTGCTGGCAGGCGCGTTCTGGCGGACGTAGGCGCACAGAATTTCCATGATCTGGATGTGATCGCGGGGGCTGTCTTGCGCGATGCGCTCCAGCGCGTAAATGGCGCCGACGCGTACTTCCATGTTGGGTTCGGTGCGGTCGCATCCGTCGCCATCGTCGCCCGCCACCCACACGCTCCTGACAGCGCCGAGGTTCTCAACCGCCTTGTTGATGCGCTCTGTAACCAGCCCTTCTTCCTGCGCTTTCGTTTGCCGTTCCACCGTGTGAACACGCAGCAGAGCAAGGGGGGCACCAACTAGAGCGACGAGTGAACCCGTGAGACCAACGAGCGCCAGATAGTGGATGCGGTAGGCGAGGCCTGCCCCATCAGGGGCATTGGGCGGTATGTTTTCTGGCAGGTTTGTCCAAAGTCCGAAGGTGCCGCTGAGGGTGAAAACCAGCAGCGCCAGCCAGAAGGGCGCCAGGATTGCTCCTATGCCCATGAATATTTTTACGCCGGTGTGATCGTGCAGGCTCCAGAGCCAAATGATCACGCCCTTCAGACGCCCGAAATGGTGGATCGCGGTCGCGCAGGCTAGGATGCATAGGCCAAGAACTGCCAGGAACACGAAGGGCTGCGGCAGCGGTATCGCAAAATCGATCTGTAGTTCCGACACGTCTCAGCCCCCAACTCCCCCACCAATCTATCTCCACCCTGGCATGGCATACAAGAACGCACTGTTGTTGCACGACGGTTGAGTGCTGAAGCCGGAAACTGCGGAGCTTTCCCGATCAACAGAATTTCTGAGACCAAATAAAACCCGGCCATGTGCCGGGTTTTTTATTGTCAGTGACATAACGCGACCTTGGGTAACGTTCTTGCGACTTCTGCCGTTGTTTTTGCAACAATGCGGTATCGCCTAAACGCACGGCCATACACATAAGTATTGCGAAAATATGAAAAGGCGCGTCACTTTGGCCAATTCAAGTCGCCGCCTCGTGCACCATTCACGACAGTCTGCACAGTCGGAGCGATCGAAGGGCAAGAGCAAACGTCGCATTGGAGGGACGGATGAGCATCAAGGAACCATTCACCGATTTGGAGATCGAGACGCAACCGTCCGGTTTCTATGAGGGGCACAGTCTACCGATTGCGCTGATTTCCAAGGTCACAATGGTGGCGCTGGTTTTGTGGGCCATCATCTTCCCTACACACGCCACAGCGACGCTCGATGGCTGGAATTGGGCAACCCTGCTTGGCTTCAACGCATTCTACATCATCGCGGTTGGGTTCTTTGCCTTCTTCCTTTTCGCGCTTGTTGTTCTGCCCGCCGGTAAGAGAAAGCTGGGCGGTGCCGACACCAAGCCGGAGTTCAGCACGTTTTCATGGTTCGCCATGATGTTTGGTGCAGGCCTGGGGGTTGGCCTTATGGTGTTCGCCACGGCGGAACCGATAGGGCTGTGGGGTTCAAACCCTATCACGGTGGCGCAGGGCGCTCAGCCAAACACACCAGAGGCGGTTGAGTCCGCGTTTCGATACACATTCCTGCATTTTGGTTTTCATGCCTGGGCGATCTACGTCATCACCGGTTTGAGTTTGGCCTATTATGCCTATACGCGGGACATGCCGCTGACGATCCGCACCGCGTTGACGCCTATTCTGGGTCGGCTCTCAAACGGCTTTCTCGGTCATCTCGTCGACGTGCTTGGCGTGGTCGCCACCATCCTTGGTGTCGCCGTGACCATCGGATATGGCGTCAGCCAGTTCGTGGATGGCGTTTACAACGTCACCGGCATGGAATGGCTGATGGGAACTGCGGGCGAGGGTGCGGCACCGCTGCCATCGACCGTTGGTCTTTTGGCCGCTTTGTTTGTCATCATGGGGCTTTCCATTCTGTCCGCCGTTTCAGGCGTTGGTCGGGGCATCAAATATCTGTCAAACCTCAATCTGGTTTTGTCGTTTCTGCTGCTACTGACTTTCATCGTTTTTGGCTCGTTCCTGTTCTCATTGACGACCTATGGAGCAGCTCTGGCCGACTACATCATGCACTTCATTCCGCTCAGCTTTGAAGCGTACAGCCCGCTTTCCCAGGCCGCTTATGAGGCAGCCTTGCCCGCTGAAGCGCAAGTTGCCGCCGGTGCTTTGTATGAAGGTGCTACCAATGCTTGGGGCAGCTTTGATGGCTTTGTTGGCGGACTGGAAGGCGATGCGGCAGCACTCGATCCAGCCGTTCAAGCCGCCGCCTATGAAGCGGGGACTCAGGGCCGCCTATTCGGTTGGCAGGCAGGTTGGACCACGTTCTATTGGGCTTGGTGGATTGCGTTCTCACCCTTTGTTGGTTTGTTTCTTGCCCGCATTTCCAAGGGTCGCACCGTGCGCGAGTTCATTCTGGGTTGCGTGATTGCACCCGCTCTTGTGTGCTTTGCATGGATGGCGGTGCTCGGCGGCACTGCGGTGAACGCAGAACTGACCGGCGTGGCAGATGGTGCAATCATCGCCGCTTCGAACACCAACAAGCTGTTCGTGACGCTGGGCATGATCGTTCCAGAATGGCTGCTCGGCGCAGTGGTCATCATGTGTGTTGTGCTGATCATGACGTTCCTGGTGACATCCGCTGACTCGGGTATTCTGGTCATGAACACCATCATGTCCGGAGGGGCGACTGAAACTGGCATCAAGCACCGCGTCATTTGGGGCCTCATTCTCACGGGTGTGATTGGCAGCCTGTTGGTGGCGGGTGCGCTGGACCCCAACAACGCAGATGCTCTTGCGCCACTTCAGGACGCGATGATTGTCGGCGCACTTCCGTTTACATTCGTGATGGTGCTGATGGCGGTGGCCCTGGCCAAGGCGCTCTTCAACGATAGTCGCCGCGAGCGCGCCAATGATGGGATTGCCGCTCAGCCAGCTGAGTAGCACCAGTTACCGGAAAAGGTGGGTTTTGAACGGGGCCTGCGGGCCCCGTTTTTTGTTCGCCTCAATTGGGCCACAGCTCGGTTTCCGTATGGAATTGCGACCACGCAAACCAAAAGGCCTGATGGCTGCCCAGGTCGCGGCCTTTGCTATCCACTGCGCGGACGCCGCCGCCATCCATCTGCAGTCTGACATTCCCGAAAGTGATGTCCTCGCCTGCTGTTAGTGCCAGCACTGCGGCGCTGCGCTGGAACGCAACCGGCATGCCGGAGGTGGTGATGACACCGATGATGTCCTCGTGCACCGGCAAACGGGGGTCGACATCTCCAACCGGAAAGATCGGACCATTCGCGTCGCGACCGTTCCGAAAGTCGAAATCGCGGCCCAGTGCCAGCGCCTCGACAAGAACGGTCGTGTCAGGGTGCGCTTCTTTCCAGGCGCCCCAATTGGTGGTCAGAACACTGGCCTGTTCAAGTTTAAGGCCCCGCTCGGCCAGCGGGCCGGTGACGGCGTCTCCCCGGAAGGTGTCGAACACAGAATAGGTGTTGACGTCGTACATGACCTTGTTGGAGCGGATCAGCAGACCTGAGGTACGCAAAACAGGGCGCTGCACGCCCTCTGGCATGCGGTCCGTGAAATAGGCCTGTGCCGCACCGCACAGGGTGCAATAGGGCATGCCGATATCACGCCCGCCCAGCGTGTCGTTGACCATCTCGCGCACTTCCATAATCCGGCGCGGGTATGCGCGCGCTTCGCCATTAATGACGACGCCGAAAATGATATCATCGTCCTCGAGCCAGCTTGCGTCGGCTGCACTGCTCACTTCGGGATTGTCGGCCGCCGGTATGCAGTTGCACGGCTCATCGGTCATATCAAAAGATCTGTCGTCGATCAGCACGCCGCCCCACGACACGTGTCGCCAATCAATATTTCCTTCGACGAAAAGCTTCTTCCAACCCGGTATGACACTCGTGAAGATCGCGCGTTTGGCTTCTAGATAGTTGGGAGGAGCAGCAATCTTCCACGCTATCAAATGGTCTGTCACAACGCCCCATAAGTTGCGGCGCGGCATTGGTTTGCCCAAAAGTTCTGCTGCGGCGCCCCCAAGGCTTTCAGACAGATCTGCGCCTTGGGTGAACCGCAACAGGTCTGCAATGAGCCAGACAAGGCGCGGGTCCCCAGCATCCACAATTTCGCCGAGTGCAAGAGATTGGTCGCGACCCCAGCCGCCATCGCGCATGCTGGTCACGAAGGCGGTTTCCACCGCTCGCTTCAGATCGTCGGACAGCGGACCTGTGGGCACATTCGGTGGCTCGCCAAATCGCTCAATCACGTAGTTGGGCAGTTGCTGGGTGTCTTGCGCGTAAGCTGGTGACGAAACGGCGGCAACAGTTACCAAAAAGCTCGCAACTGCCAAGCAAATCACCTTCAACGTGGATTTTGTAAGCTGCCTCATTGTGTGATCCCATGCCTTCATGTTCGGAAGCCAAACTATGAAGGCACGGCAAATGAGCGTAAATCACCACGCCAATCAGCTTTGCGTGATTGCCGTGTGGCGGTTGGGATCCGGCTAGGCAGCGGGCCTTTCCACGCGCCAGTCCACCGGTGACATTCCATTTTTCTCCAAAAATGCATTGGCCTTGGAAAATGGTTTCGTGCCGAAGAAGCCGTTGTGGGCTGAGAGCGGGGAGGGGTGTACGGACTTGAGGACCAAATGCTTGTCGGCATCTACGAAGGCAGCCTTTTTCTGGGCGTACGAACCCCACAGGATGAACACGGCGGGCGTCTGGCGTTCTGCAACCAAGCGGATCACAGCGTCGGTGAACTGTTCCCAACCCTGACCTTTGTGGGACGCAGCCCTGTGCGCCTCCACCGTGAGCACTGAATTGAGCAGCAGCACGCCCTGGTCTGCCCATGATTGCAAATTGCCGTGTCGAGCTGGCACGATGCCAAGGTCGCCCTCCAGCTCTTTGTAGATATTCACCAGAGAGGGCGGCACGCGCACGCCTTGCGGCACTGAGAAGCTCAGGCCATGGGCTTGGCCATCGCCGTGATAAGGGTCCTGGCCGAGGATCACGACTTTCACCTGGTCAAGGGGCACCGCATCCAGCGCGGCAAACCAATGGGCGGGGCGGGGGAAAATGGTTTTGCCAGCTTTGCGCTCAGACTGAAGGAAAGCCTTGAGCAACTGCATCTCCGGGCTTTCAAATTGTGGGCGCAACGGCCCGCGCCAGCTTTCGTGCAATTGAATGTCTGCCATGGCACCCCAGCTCCTTTGATCGCAATGCCATTCATGAACATAATGCACCGTGCGGCCATGACCCGTTTTTGAGCGGTCGAAAGTTGCATTTTTAGGAAATCTGCCATGCCCCATACCAATTTCGCTGTGCAAACCTCGGGCCAGGGCTTGTATGAGTTCACGGATATGGCCGTCCAGGCGCTCAACGAACTGGCTGCCGGGGATGGGCTGCTGACCGTCTATGTGCGCCACACCTCATGTTCTCTGCTGGTGCAGGAAAACGCGGATCCCGATGTACGGACAGATTTGGATGCTTTCTTCAAGCGCCTCGTTCCGTCCGGTAATGATCCTTCGATGGCTTTTCTCACTCACACGTTGGAGGGCCCCGACGATATGCCAGCACACATCAAGGCAGCGATGATGCAAACCAGCATCGGAATTCCGGTGGTTGGGGGTGTGATGGCCCTTGGCACATGGCAGGGCATTTATCTGTTTGAGCATCGCGACCAGCCCCACAGGCGCCAGATCATATTGCAGTTTCTGGCTGGGTGAATCTCGCATCAGCGCTTGCCTGGGGCGCTGTGGTGGCTACTCTCGAGACGCAGAGAGGTAGCCATGTCTTTTTTCAAAAAACTGTTCGGCGGTTCCGAGGAGCCGGCCGCACCGGCCCAACCCGCTGAAGTTTACAAGGATTGCGCCATAACCCCGGATCCCATGAAGGACGGCCAGCAATGGCGGCTTGCGGGCTACATCACCAAGCAAATTGATGGTGAAGAGAAACGCCATCATTTGATCCGTGCTGATGTATTTGCGAGTCAGGATTTGGCGGCCAGTGCCGCCATCGCCAAGGCGCGTCAGGTGATTGACGAGCAGGGAGATGGCCTTTTCCGATAGTCGGCTTTGGCCGTTGCAGCCGCATGTTGAGGCGGCAAAGGGGATGTTAAATGAACGATGAGACCGAACCTGCTGGCGAGTTAACAATACGCACGGTGGCACGCCCCGCCGACACCAATTCCAACGGTGATATTTTTGGCGGCTGGGTGCTGAGCCAAATGGATTTGGCGGGTGGTGTTGCTGGCCGCACGCGGGCAAAGGGGCGGGTTGTCACCGTCGCTCTGGACGCCATGAGTTTCATTCGATCTGTGCAGGTGGGGGACGTGCTGTGCGTTTACACCGAGATCGAAAGCACTGGACAGAGCTCCATGAAGATCCATGTAGAGGCCTATGCGCAGCGGTTTTTGACCGGGCTGCGGGAGAAGGTGACGGACGCCATTTTTACGTTTGTGGCTATCGATGAGAATGGAAATCCGCGCCCGTTGGATGGTGAGACCCACTCCTAGTGCCAAGCGCCCTCGAAAGGACTGAGATGTCGCAACACAGAAACAATTCCGCCCGGGCCAAAGTTAAGGCGCGCCGCCGCGACCCTCAGACCCCTGGCTATTTTTGGCTGGCCATACCGTTGCTGTTAGCCGTCTTGTTTCTGTTGATGCCCGGCGCAGACGCGGCCATGCGGACGAACTGGGTTGGCGACTAGGCTATGAATGTCATTTCAGGAACTGCCGTTGTGCTTGGCGCAACGGGGGGTATTGGCTCGGCTATGGCAGATGCGCTGGAAGCGGGTGGCCAATACCAAAATGTGTTGCGCTTCAGCAGATCCTCACAACCAGCCTTTAACCTGACAGATGAGGCGAGTATCGCCGCATGCGCCGCTGCCGCCGGGCAGGCGGGTAATGTTCGCCTCGTTTTTGATGCGACAGGTTTCTTGCACGATGAAGCGACTGCACCGGAAAAGGCGTTGCGCCAGCTGACGCCTGCGGCGATGGAGAAAAACTTTCGACTGAACGCCATGGGACCGGCTTTGGTGATGAAGCATTTTCTGCCGCTGCTGCCTCGTGAAGGTCGGTCCGTGTTTGCCACTTTGTCCGCCCGTGTCGGCTCCATAAGTGACAATTCACTGGGCGGGTGGCACAGCTACCGCGCTTCCAAGGCGGCGCTCAATCAGTTCGTTCGTTGTGCCGCTATTGAACTCAAGCGTACCCACAAGGAGGCCGTCTGCATTGGCCTTCATCCGGGCACGGTTCAAAGTGATCTATCCGCACCGTTTGCAAAATCTGGGTTGAACGTGCGCCCGCCCGAACAGGCTGCTGAAGACCTATTGCGCGTAATCGGGAGCCTTGGCCCACCTCAGAGCGGTCGCCAATTTGCCTATGATGGCTCTGAAGTTCCCGCTTAGCTTCGCGGTGGCGTGGCGGTAGAAAAGTCCGCAATATTTGTCCTATCGATTTGTGGTGCAAACAGTTTGCCGAAACAAAGGGACAATACATGCGTGATCAAACCCAATGGAGTGACTATCAGGACCGCATCAACCGTGTGGTGGACTATATTCACGACCATTTGGATGATGATTTGGACCTCGATACACTGGCCGAGGTGGCGTGCCTGTCGCGGTATCATTGGCATCGCGTGTTCCATGCGCTGAAGGGGGAAACGGTCGCTCAATTGGTGGAGCGCCTGCGCCTTGCGCGGGCGGCTCGACAATTGACTTCCACCGACGACCCCGTTGCCGATATTGCCCGCGTCAGCGGGTTCAACAGTGCCCGCGCCTTTTCCCGCAGTTTTGGCAAGGCCTACGGCATGTCCCCCGCACGCTATCGGCGGGCCGGAGCTCACGCCGTGTTTCAATCAGCCAAAACTCAAGGAAATAGTACCATGTTTGACGTAGACATTATTGATGCGCCGAAGCGCGCGCTGCACGGCTTTGCCCATGTGGGTGACTATATGGGGATTTCGCGGCAGTTCGAGCACACTTTCAGCACCATCGCTGCCCAGGGCCTTTTGCCCAATATGCGCGGTATGGTGGGTATCTATTACAACGACCCGTCGGCCACGCCGGTGGATGAATTGCAGTCTTTCGCAGGCGTGCTGCTGGAGCCTGGAACGCCTGTGCCCGACGCGTTGGAAACCCGCGAGCTCGCATCCGGCCCTGTGGCCGTGCTGCACTATAAGGGGCCCTATTCAGGCATGAAGCCGGCCTATGATTGGTTCTATGGTACATGGCTTGCTAGTTCCGGACGGGAGGCGGGAGACATGCCGCCATATGAGGTTTACCTCAATAGCCCCGAAGACACGGCACCCAATGATTTGCTGACTGAGATACACTTGCCACTGAAGTGACTTGTGCCCGCTGGAGTGATTTCTGTCGGCCGACGTCATGTGCAGGTATAGAAGTCACTTTTCGGGCGTTGAAGTGGGCTCGCAAACGCGATAGGCGAACCGGTGTGGGGCCTGTAGCTCAGCTGGTTAGAGCTGGCGGCTCATAACCGCTAGGTCGGGGGTTCAAGTCCCTCCGGGCCCACCATTGTTTCGCTCACGCCAATTTCGCTGTGCTCAACGGCTCCGCTTGGGATTGGCGAAAGCTCGTGCTGTTCGCGGCCTCGTGCCGGTTCCAAGTCTCTTCCCGAACCTCCCAAATGGCCGATCGCGAGCGATTGGCAGAACGGCAACAGGCGATTGCTATGCAATCGCCGAGCGCGGACCGGTTGAGCGTCAAGTCGCTCTCTTTAGCCTCACGTCTTCACCAATTGCTGACTTGCGCCACTGAACACGCTAGTTGGCGGGCGAAGCACTTGTTCCACGGAGCCCAAAATGCAGTTTGCGAAACTCAACGGCATCACACTTCACTATCAGATCATCGGCGCGCCTTCGGGCAAGCCGCTGATCGTCTTTGCCAACTCCCTCGGCACAGATTTTCGAATCTGGCGCGATGTCATCGTGCAGTTGGTGGGCGAGTTCGCGATTGTGACCTATGATAAACGCGGCCATGGACTGAGTGACACCGGCCAATATCCGTGCTCCATCCATGATCACGTGGATGATCTGGCCGCGCTGCTGGATCATTTGGGGCAAAGTGAAGCGATTATATGTGGCCTGTCGGTGGGCGGGCTGATCGCTCAGGGGCTCTATCACAAGCGACCTGACCTCGTGCGTGCATTGGTGCTCAGCAATACCGGCAGTCGTATTGGCACCGATGATTTATGGAATGAACGCATTGAAACCACCATGAATGAGGGCATCGGTGAAATGGCGGACGCCATTATGAAGCGCTGGCTGTCGCGGTCTTTCCACGAGGAGCGGGTGGACGAGCTCGCAGGTTATCAGAACATGCTGATCCGGCAGCCTGAGATTGGCTATGCCGGTACGTGCCATGCCATTCGTGACGCGGACTTCACTTCCCGCGCGAGTGATGTGGATGTGCCTGCGCTGTGCATTGCTGGCGATGAAGATCAGTCGACGCCGCCAGCTTCGCTGGAGGCGCTGGCCAAGGCAATTCCCGATGCGCGATATGAACTGATCAAGGGGTGCGCCCATCTGCCGTGTATTGAAAAGCCAGAACTGATGTCTGAGATGATCAAGGCGTTTGCGACCACACTGCCTGCCACGCAGTCTGCACAAATAGGCGAGCCCATGGGCTCGGCCTGACGCTCTGGGTCGGTAGGTGCGCGTTAACTGAAACTGCAATCGGCCCGCTGCGACAACTCGGCCTTCATGCCTTACCTTCATTGTTCGCCCGACATTATGCAAGGTCAGGTGAAAGTATGGCGACAACGCCCACCCAAGTGACAAATGAGCCTGAGCGTCTTCAACCTGATTTGAAGGCGCGGGTACGCGCGTTTGCAAAGCAGTCTTTGTTTGAAGTGGGGCACCTGACCGGGGCTAGCGCCTTGCTGGCGCACCGCTATCGCGGCCGTGGATCTGTGTTTATGTTCCATGAAGTCACAACCGGCCGTGATGATCGACTTGGTATGGGCTGCACAGTTGCTGATTTCGAAGCGACGCTGCAGCGTATCTCGAAGTCGGGCCGCGATTTCGTATCGCTCGCGGAGGCGCGCCACCGCCTGCACAGTAAGGATGATCGTCCCTTCGTGGCGCTGACTTTCGATGACGGGTACCGCGATAATATCGAGCTTGCCTTGCCCGTGATGGAGCGGTTTGGAGCTCCCGCCACCGTTTTTGTGCCAACGCAGATGGCTACCCGGCAGATAAATGCGTGGTGGTTGGCGATCCGGGAGTTGGTGGCGCTCAACTCGCTGATCGAAGTTGAGCCAATGAACCGCCGCTTCGTGTGCGAAAGTCGCAGCGAGAAAGTGGCAACTTACTGGCGCCTAGTCGGCTGGATTTGGGAGGACTTTTGCAGGGCCGACGCCTTTGCCGACACCTTCTGGCGACACGGGATTGATATGCCAAGTCTGGTGGCTCGCTACGCGATGGATGCGCGTGAAGTGCAGGCAGCCGATCAGCACCCATTGATCGAGATCGCAGCGCATACCACCAGCCACACGGCCTTGGCGACGCTCAGCGATGAAGCAGCATTGGCGGAAATGGTGGACAATAAGGAATGGCTTGAAGACCTTTTGCAACGCCCGGTACCGCACTTTGCGTACCCCTATGGTCGGCCTGCAATAAGCGGGGCGCGTGAAGCCAATCTGGCGCGCCGGGCCGGGTTTGACCTTGCGCTGACCACCGATCCTGGGTCGCTGTTTGCCGAACATGGTGCGCCTCACAATTGCCACCTCTGGCCGCGCGAGAACGGTGAATTTGCAACCAGTGTTCGTGCAGGCGTTGCATGGTCGCTCAACGGAACATGGGCAGCTGCGAAAACGAGGTTCGGGTCGCCCTTGATCAATGCCCGTTCTGTGGAGCCAGCGGAATGAGCAATACTGTGATAGAAAAAAGTGCGACCGCACCGGCCGGCTTGGGGGCAACGCCACCTTTGGCGACCGTTTCTCCTTTGAATATTGTGCATGTGGTGAGGCAGTTTCATCCGTCTACAGGTGGCCTGGAGGACTTTGTGGACCACCTCACGCGCGAGCAGGTGGCTGCCGGTCACAAGGTTCGTATCATCACCTGCAATCAGGTGTTTGCGACTTTGGAGGACCTTCCCGCTTCAGCCTATGATGACGGTCGTCAGATTATCCGCGTGCCGTTTCGTGGGCCCAGCAAATATCCCATTGCGCCGGATGTGTTGCGGCACTTTGAGGGTGCAGACCTTGTGCATGTGCACGCAATAGACTTCTTTTTTGACTTCCTGTCCGCGACGCGGTTCATCCACCGCAAGCCGCTGGTTGCTACGACCCATGGTGGCTTTTTCCACACTCAGGACATGGCGACGATTAAGAAGATCTGGTTTCAAACGCTCACCCGCATATCGGCTTTGGGGTATGGGCGTATCATCGGTTGCTCGCAGAACGACACGCGTAATTTCCAGGCTATAGCGGGGCAGCGTGTGCAGACCATCGATAATGGCGTGGACATTGCAAAGTTTGCTGATTGCGCAAGCCGAAAGGCAGTGCCGAACATTGTCACGCTGGGGCGTTTTTCGAAGAATAAGCGCCTCGACCGGATGATTGCTGTCATGGCGCACCTGCCGTCGCGATGGACCCTGGACATTATTGGTGCTGAGTCCGATTGGTCGGCGGCAGATCTGCACGAAATGATAGCGGATGCAGATGTTGCTGATCGGGTAAGGGTGCATGTGCGGCCATCAAACGAGGCCATTGCCGACTTGATGGGCGGCGCTTCTCTGTTCGCGTCTGCGTCTGAGTTTGAAGGGTTTGGACTTGCGGTGGTGGAAGCGATGAGCGCTGGATTGGTCCCAGTTCTCGAGGCCAACTCCACCTTTGTGGACCTGGCTGGACGCCATGATTTGGTGACGCTCACACAGTTTGAAAACCCGGCCCTGGCCGCAGAGCAATTTAAGGAAACGTTCGAAAAGATTGAGCAATCAAAGGTTTCCATGCGACAGCAAGCTATGGATCGTGCCCAGCTATACGCATGGCCGCAGGTGGCTGCGAGATATGAAGACGCTTACGCTGCGGTTTTGGCTGACCGGTAGTCTGAGACGATGGCATCGAGATAATTCATCATCTCCGTTTGCCAAACCTTGGGTCGATAGTCTGCGGCCTTGGCAAGTGCCCGTTTTGCCATCTCATTGTACAACTGAACATCGTCATGGAGCGTTGCCAAATGGGCAGCTAGGGCGGCGTGATCGTCGGACGGGAATATGAAGCCAGAGCGACCATGTTCTATGCTTTCGGGAATGCCGCCTTGGTCCGAACCAATGACGGGCATGCCGTGGGCATAAGCCTCGACAAGCACTCTGCCGAATACTTCCGAGCCGCGGGATGGCAGGACAAGCAGGTCTATGGATGCAAAAAAGCCCTCTGGATCTGTCCACCCCAGAAGCTCAGCGCTTCCGGCAGCAAAGCGGCTGGACAGGCTTTCTCCATACTGGCCGATGGCTTTGCCGCCAATCTTAAATCGAACGTCCCGCTCACCAAGTTGGTGTGATGCCTGGGCCAAAAGGTCTGGGGCCTTTAGTTCAGACAACTCGCCGAGAAATCCCACCGTCAGGGGCGTGCCGAACGCTCTGTGTCGCGGGGATGCGCCGTCGACGGGTAAGACCGAACTCGGCAGACTTAGCGTTCTCGCATTCGGAAAATAGCCAAGTTCCTTGTGCACGTTCACAATGAAATCCGTCTCACCCATGAGGCCCTGGGGGAGGCGAGACAGATAGCGCTTGCCCAGGGATGTCAGATAGCAATCGGTGCACTGGCCGCCACAGGGCTTGTTGCTGCGCATCATGGAAGACTTCCAACAAATCAAAAATGTGGAGCAGGCTTGATGGACGCACGGCACCCCGGCGCGGTGTGCCGCCCGCCAGGTGCACACGTTTACGTTCTCGGTGGAGAAGGTGTAGACGAGGTCGGGCTGATAGTCCTCAATGATCTCGCTCATTATTCGTTCGGCGCGGGGATTGTAATTTTCCAACCCGTGCCATGCCAGTTTTTTATAGGCGGGTTGAGGCTCTCTATAGTTCCAATAGAGATTGGGTGAGGCGATCCGCTGGACTGGAACACCTTCCGTTTCATCGCGTTCAGTGGCGTCGGCAGCGTGGACTACGAGCACCTCATTGCCCGCGGCGATCAGACTTTTGGCGTTGAGCAAGGCCGTGGTTGGGCCGCCACCCTTCAGGAACGGTGGCAAGGCAACGCAAGGCATCAGAATACGCATCAATATTGCTTCCCCGAGACCCGCAATTTTACGCAAACCCATAGAAAGCGCGCGATGCCGATCGTGTAGCGATGCAACAGGCGCCGGGGCTCTTGCATCAAGCGGAACACCCATTCCGTTTTGCTGCGACGCATCCACATGGGGGCTCGGGCCACCGTCTCAGCGGTGAAATCAAACAGGGCGCCAACACCCATGGTGACTGACCCCGCTATTTGATTGCGGTGTTGCATGATGAAATTTTCCTGGGCCGGATTGCCCATGGCAACCAGAAGCACGTCCGGTTCCGCGGCATTGATCTGGCGGATGATCTGATCGGTGCCCGCTTTGTCAAAATAGCCATGCTGATGACCGCAGAAGACGTGCTGAGGGTAGCGAACCGCCCAGTTTGCGGCTGCCTTTTCAACGATGTCGGGCTTTGCGCCCAATAGATAGACGCGCAGCGGGACGGTCGCATTTCCAAATAGATACGGAACGAAATCGGTGCCGTTGAGATTTTCTGGGAAGGAGGCACCATCAAGAATGCGTGCGGCTAGCTCGGCACCTATTCCGTCATTGAGCAGGGTCATCTTGCCCAGCGTTGCCCGGTAGTCCAAGTCGTCATGGGCCTGCAAAAGCGTGTTGGCATTGCAAAACGCAATGTTCAAAGTGTCTTGATTGCTGACGGCCCGCTCAATGGCGCGGACCATTTGATCCGATGTCCGCCGCAAAATCTGCAAACCCATAAAATTGATTGGCCAGCCGGTTGGGGATACCGCGCTTTTTGGGTCTGCGGATTTTCCCGTGGCGTCAATTTGGGCATGGTCGGTCATGTCGGCTCCTGCAGTCGAGGAGAGTTTCCCACACAAGCGTTTCGATACCGTTTCTAGCGCCCAGCAAACTCAAGCAATCCAGTCTGTTAAGGGGGGATTAACCATAAAAATGCACTGTGGCGCAGCAGGTGCACAGGGTAGACGTGCGCCCATTTTCGGGGAGTTTTATGGCCACTGCGCCGCGCTATAAACCGCTCAAGGGTTTTGCAGGTCCGTCGCCAAGCTCGGCGGACGTCAACCCTTTGCTGCGCGCCGTAAGGGAGCCTTCTATATCTCCGCGACAATCTTTGGATCACGTCGCAGAAGCGTTAGCCCAGCAAGATGAACGGGCGCGATATGCTGCGGCTGCATATGACGATGACGCCGATGCCCGTGCCTTGCTAGCCGACCTTGTGCAGGAGCGCCGGGCCATGCGGGAGAGGCCCATTCGGCCAAACTCGCCGACTGGCTTTTCCGTGACATCTCCCACAGGTTCTATGGGCGTGGACCCGTCCCAGGATTCTCAAACCATCCACCCGCGGGTGATGCCTGATCAGGACCCAACCGACTATCACGATCTGCCACGAAGCGGTGGTTTGAGTATCTGGCAATTGCCTCACCTCATCATTCGCAACTTATGGTTGGTGATCCTGTGCACACTTTTGCTTGGCGCTGGCGGGTTGGCCTTTCTGGCGACCCAAGAGCGCGATTATCACGCCATCGCACGGCTTTCCCTCGATCCTGGCGAATTCACGCTTTCCAATACGGATACGCAAACCCAGGGCGGGGATTCTATTGAGAATGCGCGCGTCGATTCGGAGGTCTATACCATCCTGTCCAGCCGTGTGTTGCGGCAGGTTGTCGTGGATCTCGATCTGACGGAAGACCCGGCACTGGAGGTTCCAACCTCCAGCTTGAGATATTTGTTCGGTGATGAAACCGAAGAGCAGCGGCGCGAGCGGCGCATACTCGAAACGATTCAGGCGGTGGATGAGCGCACCGACGTTGCCCGTCTGGACCCGTCTTTCATTTTTCAGATCGCGGCCCGCCACCCCGAGCCGGACCGGGCACGAGATATCGCCAATTCCATTGCATCCAATTTCCTTCAATTGCGCAATCAGGACAGGCGCCAGAATGAGGAAAGCACAGCCGCCGCCTTGTCGGAACGGGCGTCTGACCTGTTGTCCGATTTGCGCCGAAAGGAGCAGGCCGTTCAGGACTGGAAGACTGAAAATTCCATCGTGACAACAGGGCAAAGCGGTCTGATCTCTGATCAGGGCGCCGAGCAATTGAATGCGCAAATCGTAGCCGCCAGAGTAGCGCTCGCCCAGGCAGAAGGTCGCTTTGAGCAAGTTCAAGCGCTGTCGGACAATGCGGCTCTGACCGGGAGCTTGCCCGAGTTCATCGTGTCGCCAGCTATCGTGGCCTTGCGCGCACGGCTGGACGAACTCGATGCGGAGGATGCGCGACTGAGTGTGTCACTTGGACCGCGTCATCCCCGACGCCAGATTTTGGATCAACAGCGCCAGCGCGTGCAGCAGCAATTGGCGGATGGTGTTCAGCGCCAACGCAACTCCATCGTTCAAGCCTTTGACCGTGCGAAGGCGCAAGTGACTGCGCTTGAGCGCGAGTCTGCTCGCCAGCAGGCGGAAAATGCCACCGCCGGTCCAGCCAGAATTGAGCTGGAGCAATTGGAGCGTGAAGCGGCGATTGCGCGGCAATTGTACCAAGATGTTCAAAACTCTGCCCGTCAGCTGCGCGAACAGGCTGGTGTGAACCTGTCAAAGGCAAAGCTGGTTTCCGCGGCTGACACGCCGCTTTATCCCATCGGTCCATCTAAGCTGCTGGTGTTGGCCGCTGCCCTTGTGTTTGGCGCGCTGCTGGGTGCGGCGCTCGCTGTGGTGTTTGACCTGGTTCGCGGTGTGATTTTGGCCCGGGGGCAAATTACGCAATCTGCACAACTGCCCGTGGTCGCCTCCCTGGCATCGCGCGCCTATTTCGGCGCGCCATGGTGGGTTTCTTTGTTTCATCGCATTGGTTTTCTCAGCGGTCGTTCCATCGATGCGCAGCAATCGCTGGTGCTGCAAGGGCTGGGAAACCGGTTGCGTGAATTGGGCGGTCGCGGCGCGGGGTCGGTGGCGTTTGTTTCAGCGGGCAATGGTAAGGGCAAAGCCAACAATATATCGCAGGAACTTATATCCACCTTGGATGGCTCCGGAGTTGGGGTTGTCTACGCGCGCTACGGTGTGGCGCAGCCCACCGCTGACAAGCCATTGGCCACCGGCCGCCGACGTGATGATCTGATGACCATTTTGACCGAAGATGCGCGATCCGGTCGGTGCAGCCTCGTGACCAACACCGGCCCAAATCGTAGGCCTGAACTGGTTGTCGTGGAGTGCGCTGGCGGTGTG
The DNA here is from genome assembly GCA_039815105.1 of Pseudomonadota bacterium. GTDB lineage: Bacteria > Pseudomonadota > Alphaproteobacteria > Rhizobiales > Rhizobiaceae > JBCBXA01. The sequence continues at coordinate 4,242 of JBCBZX010000010.1, read as the reverse complement.
CGAGATGCCGTGTTGCCTGAAATTATGAATGCGGTGGACCGAGCCGTCCTGGCGGTCGAAATCGGTAAGACATCCGCTTATCAGCTCAACAGTCTGGCTGAGGCGCTTGCTCCATGGCGGACACGCCTCGCCGGCGTGGTGACCCATGGTATCCCGCTTTAAGTGTTGGGGATGAACAGTTTGGCGCTCAGTAAAGCTACGCCCGATTTTGACACCAGCCTGATGATGCCCCTGCAGGCTACTGCACCTCGAAGTGAGCCTATCCATAAGGCTGACGTCGTTCCCGCATGGCGGGTCTTTACGACCATGGCCGTAATTGCCGGCACATTGGTGTTCAACACAATTCTGGCATCGCTGACTGCCCTCGGACTGCCGGTGAATGCTGGCCTCGTCATCTTGTCGGAACTTGTTCTCTTGTCCGTCGCTTTGGGGCTGGGTCTCAACGCCCGTCTTGCATTGCCGGTGATCATAGCCGTCTTCGTGTCCTACATGTTTTTCATCATGATGCTGCGGCCCGGTATTGATCTAAAGGCTGTCAGGGACATTCTGGTCCCGATCGCATTTTACTTTGTGGGCCGAAACCTTCGCGACATCGCGCTGATGGACAAATTTGTGATCGGTATCGGCGCATTCATCGTCGGATTTGGTTTCTTTGAATGGGCAGCCGTCGATCTGTACGTCCAATATGTCGGGCCTTTGGAATATTACATTGCCCGGGGCACGGTCGACCGCGCGGATGTCAGTGACTTGGTGCTTGAAACCGGCTTATTTGCGTCCGGTACGCGCTATGGCGACCGAAACATTCTGCCGGGGCTGGTGGGTGACCATCGTGTGTCTTCCGTGTTTCTTGAGCCGGTCTCAATGGGCAATTTCGGTGCCATCCTGTTCATGTGGGGGGCGTTTCGCGCCGGCATGAAGAACCGATGGATGGTGTTTGCGCTGGCGGCCCTGTGCATCATTGGGTCCGATGCTCGCTTTGGCATGATTGCCAGCGTGGCCGTCCTCAGCGCTCTGCTGGTAGCGCCCTTTGTGCCCCGGTTCGGCTTGTTTGTTTTGCCCTTTGCCATCACGGCTGCGCTGTTCGCCTATGGTCAGTCCAGCATAGCCATCCTGTGGGAAGATGATTTCTCGGGTCGTATTCTTTGGGCGGCCCAGATCATGCACTCACTCAGTTGGCAGCACGTGTTGGGAATTTCCTCGAACGAATTGTTCGTGGCGGACTCCGGTTATGCCTATGTTCTGATGCAAATTGGTATTGTGGGCATGGTTTTTGTCTGGGCGCTGTTCGTCTATACCAAGGGGCCAAACCTGGATGCCTGGCGCTTTCGCTTTGCCTTTGGCATCTATCTTTGTCTCAATTTGCTGGTGTCCAATTCCGCATTTTCCATCAAAACGGGTGCTATTCTGTGGGCCATGCTCGGTGTCGCCGACTGCGCAAAGCGGATGGGCAAGTTTCAGCGGCGCAAAGACTCAAAACCAAGATCCATGGGCAGGCCAACCGCTTTTGACCCGGTTTTGCTGCCACCGCGTTCGGTGGGTGCTTCGCAGGCCAGATAGGGTTTCAGCGCCAGCATTTGCTCCTGTTCGCGCCCGTCCTCATAGGGTTGCAAGCTCAGTGGATCATCTTGTGGCCACCAGTCGCCGGCGGCCCATGCTGTCCATCCAACCCAGCGGTTTGGCTGGCTGTTTACATAGGCCGCCATGGAAGCGAGCCCGGCAAGGCATTTGGGTGTTTTGGCCGCTCCAAACTCACCGAGGAAGGCGCGCTTGTCATAGCGTTTCAACCAGCTGGTCATGCTTTTCAAAGCACGCAGTGCATCTGCGCTGCGTGGGCAGGTAAGGTTTCGCCCCGAGAAATCCTCGTCCAGATATTGGTGCACATCATAAGCGAAATTGTTTGCAGGATCGGAGACGCCCCGCATAATGCGGCCATTATTTCCGCCTGGCCAATCGCTCTGCCAGGAGTGCGCGCCGCTATAGTGAATACCGGGCACCAAAATCAGCTGTTGGCTCCCCGCCTGCCGGATGGCGGCAATCGCGGCATTGGCCGCTCTCAACCATTGCCGAGCCGGCATGTCATAGGGCTCGTTGGTGAGCGATAAAATTGTGCGGGGATCGCCACCGAACTCCTCGGTGAGCCGACGCCAGAAGTCAGCAAATGCCGCATTGGGCACCGCCGCGCTGCCAATGATTTGGCCTTTGTAGCGCGCGTAATCATGGGGGTCCAAAAGGAGCGTCATGCCCTCTGCGTGCACCAGAGCGACGGTCCGTTTCAGGCGTTCCAGCTCCTCACGATCCAGCGGTGCATAAAGCTCGCGCTGCAATCTTGGCCACGCAAAGGGTAAGCGTATGACGCTGGCGCCAAGGGCGGAAAAGTGCTTGATCGTTTGCGCGCTCGGATAGGTATAGTCCCGGCCGAAAACACCTGGAAACGCTTCACCAAACTCTGCCCCCGCCAAATTGACGCCGCGCAACGGTTGGCAGGTGTGAGTCACCGATTGTGACAAGCTGGACGTTGTGACCAAGGCGAGCGCCAGCGCGGCCAGAACGGGCATGGTACCGCGCTGCATCAGACGCCGTGGCGATACAGCTATTCGAACCATGCCGACCATGTTTGATGATCCGAGCGTTTGTCGGCCAGGCTGCCCACTGCTTCTCCTACCCCGTCTTGTGTTTCAGCGGGGAAAAAGAACAGGGCTCCAATGATGACTTCTCCTATTGGGCGCCTGAAATATTTCGCGCCCCAGGGTTTGCGCAAATCGCCACCGCTGGACCAGTAGCTACGATAGCCGTCGCTTTCCGCAGCCAGCAGAAGCGACTGGCAGAACGCGCCGGCGGACGCGATGATTTCCATATTGTCGAAGCTCGCCTCGAAATCTTCCTTTTCACCGAGCTCCGTCTCAGGGGGGTTGGGCAAAAAGGACACCAGCGCAATGCCCTCTGCACCGCGGATCATGTCACCCAATTTGCCCGGATCCAGACCATCGTTCTGCATGGCCTGAACGGTTTTTGCGCAGGCATTTGCGTCCAATTTGGTCACTCGCCACGGCTCGCGGGCCCGGGCATCACGGGCCGCATCATGGTCTGGGTGAGACGGCTTGTGAAATGGGGCGTTGCCTGCTGCAGCGATCCACCTGTCCATCCGCTCTCTGCTCAAACTCCCTGAGGCGGGCTTATCAGCTGGCGCGAACAGCTTGACGGTTCGGCGCTTAACGAGGGCATTTAGGACCGGATTGTCAGGGGGCTGTGTCATGATGGTTGAGTTCCTCATCTGGCGGCTTCACACAAGCCACAAAGCTGTTATCACCCCATCGTTATCCTCCAATAATTATCTATGCAAAGGCGACTGCACCATGGCGCATTTTTGGGTCCGGGCTGAAACCAAGACAGGCGAAGCTCGAGCTCCGGTGACACCGCATACCGCACGAGCCCTGATTGATGCGGGGCACCATGTATCGGTGGAATTGTCGGGCGACCGTGCTTTTGCCAATGGCGACTACGCTGCTGTTGGTTGTGATATGGTGCCTGCAGGCGGCTGGGTTTTCGCGCCTGATGGGACTGTTGTGCTTGGCATTAAAGAACTGCCGGATGGTCCGGTGAATTTGAACCACACCCACATTTATTTTGGCCATGCCTTCAAGGGGCAGCCGGGCTGGCGGGACTTGCTGGCCCGCTTTCAGCGCGGCGGTGGGCGGCTGTTTGATCTCGAATATCTTACAAATGAACAGGGTCGCAGATTGGCGGCGTTTGGCTATTGGGCCGGCTATACCGGCTCGGCGCTGGGTCTGATGGCATGGGCCAGGTTGCGGCGGGGGGAGGTGCCGGTGCTGCCGCAATTGGTGCCGTGGCAAAACAAGTCGGCACTGGTGGCGGCCTTGCAAGACGCGCTGGACGGATTGGCGCTGCCCACTGCGCTCATCACCGGTGCCCTTGGGCGCTGCGGCACCGGGGCGACGGATTTGTGTGGAGCGGTGGGTATTGCACCTGTTAAATGGGACAAGGCCGAAACCGCGAGCGGAGGGCCTTTCCCGGAGATTTTGGCCTGTGACGTTTTCGTAAATTGTATTCTGGGCAATGAGCACACGCCGGTTTTTGTGCCAGCCAGCGCTGCCGATGATGCAACCCGTCAGCTCAGCATTATATCCGATGTTAGCTGTGACCCCGGTAGCGCTTATAATCCAGTGCCCGTCTATGATTCCATCACCACCTTTGCACAGCCCGCAATTCAGGTGCATGGGGAGG
>JBCBZX010000205.1:0-5638 GCA_039815105.1 Pseudomonadota bacterium | reverse complement strand
TTCCTGCGGAGCTGATGGCATGATTGACGGCATCCTCATCGGCCTGCAAACGGCCTTCACTTTCCAGAACATTCTGTTCGTTATTATGGGTTGCTTGGTGGGGACGTTCATCGGCATGCTGCCCGGCCTTGGGCCGATGTCGGCCATCGCGCTGATGATCCCAATCGCTGCCAGTCTTGAGCCGTCGGCAGGCATCATCCTCATGGCCGCGGTCTACTATGGCGCGATCTTTGGCGGCTCCACATCCTCCATTCTCATCAACGCGCCGGGGGTTGCGTCTACGGTGGCTACCTCGTTTGACGGCTTCCCCATGGCCAAGTCCGGAAAAGCGGGTAAGGCGCTGGCGATCGCCGCCTATTCATCCTTCTCCGGTGGTGTCATTGCCGCTCTGTTGTTGCTGCTGTTCGCACCATTTCTTGCCTCAGTGTCTCTATCGTTCCAGTCGACCGACTATTTTGCGCTCATGGTCTTGGGTCTGTCTGCCGTCGCCGCTTTCGCTGGCAAGGGCGAGGTGCTCAAAGCCATCCTGATGACGGTGGTTGGGCTTATGCTCTCCACCGTGGGCACGGACCAAACGGTGGGCGTGCCGCGCTTCACGCTGGGCATGATTGACCTGGTGGACGGCATCTCGTTCCTGCTGCTTGTCATGGCCACTTTCGCGTTGTCAGAAGCGCTTATGGCCATCATCAAAAAGGTCGATGAAAGCAAGCGCGAAGCCGAGCGCAAGGCCGCGTCGGAGCTGGGTTCTATGGCGGTGAGCAAGGACGAGATCAAAGAGATGGTACCCGTGATTGGCAGGTCGTCAGTTCTGGGTTTCATCATTGGTGTGCTGCCTGGCGCAGGCGCAACAATCGCCAGCTTTTTGGCCTATGGCACTGAGCAACGCATAGCCGGGCCCGAAAAGGGTAAGTCTTTCGGCAAGGGTTCGGTGCGTGGCTTGAGCGCACCGGAAACCGCCAACAACGCCGCAGCGACTGGCTCATTTGTGCCGTTGCTTACGCTGGGCATTCCGGGCTCGGGGACAACGGCCATCATGCTCGGCGCGTTGATCGGTTACGGCATTCAGCCGGGGCCCCGCCTCTACATAGATCAGCCTGACGTGTTCTGGTCCGTTATCGTGTCCATGTGGTTGGGCAACATCATTCTGCTGGTGCTCAATTTGCCGCTGATCCCCTACATCGCCCGTGTGCTGGCCATTCCAGCGCGGTTCCTGTTGCCGCTTATCCTGTTCTTCTCATTGATCGGGGTCTATTTCGTATCGTTCAATACGTTTGACATTCAGCTCATGGTGCTTTTCGGGTTGGCGGCCACCGTTCTTCGGCTTCTCAGTTTCCCAATGGCTCCTATGATACTTGGGTTCATTCTGGGCGGCATGATGGAGGAGAATCTTCGCCGGGCGCTGCTCATCAACAATGACAGCTGGTCGTTCCTCTACGACCGACCGTTGACCCTGGCCATCCTGCTTATCGCTGCGGCCTGTCTGTTTGTTCCCATGATTATGCCCGCGCTCAAGCGTATGAGACATAAAACGCAGCACAGCCCGTCGGCTGACTAGGTAACGTAGATCGTTTCCGCCCGAGCACAGGCTTCTGCCGCACCCTCAATATGAGGGAGCTGATGGCCTAGTGATTGAAAGGGTCTGGAAATCTTGCCTCTCGGCATGTGGCTTTCCAGTCTGCTATGCCTTGATGCCCGAAACGGATTGCCGGTACGACGCAGGTGTTCTGCCGGTCCATTTTCGGAACGCGCGATGGAAGTTTGCGGAAGACGAAAACCCGTTTTCATATGAGATTTCATCGATCGTCTTCTTGCTTTCCTGCAAGGCCAGAATGGCGATATCGCGCCTCAACGCATCCTTTATTTCTTGAAACGACGTCCCTTCATCTTTGAGGCGCCGGATGAACGTCCGCGGCGTCATTTTCATCGCAGCCGCTGCCTCGGGCAGCTGGCAGGTTTGCCATTGGGTTCGGTACAGAAAAGCCCGGACCCGCAGGGAATACATATGCATTCGACCTGCGGTGAATATCCAATCCAAGGGCGCACGCTCCAAAAATTCCGAAGCCTCTTGCGAGCTTCTTTTTATCGGGTCGCCCAATCGGTAGGGATCGAAAGAAATAGACGTGCAGCCAGCTTCAAATTCCACGCTGGTTGGAAAGATGACGGCATAGTCTGCGGCAAAGGCAGGGCGCTGAAATGCAAATCGCACATGCCTGACCGGGACCTCATGGCCGGCGAGCCATGACAATAAGCCATGGGCCAACTTCAAAATCAGCATGTGGCCAAACCGCTGTGGGGTTGCGTCGGCGCTGTTGGGCGTCACGCGTAGCTCCAGATGGTCCGACTTGTTGGAGAGCTCGAGCTGAAAATCATCCAATATCAGATTCCAGAAGGTTGAAAACCGATACAGCGCCGAAGGCAGGCTGGCGGCTTCCCGGAGTACGGTTACCAAATGTTGCAAGGCCCGCGGCCGCACCGGGCGGCTCCAAAGGCCCATCATCTCGTCACGTGTTTCAACCGCAGCGAGTTGATAAAGGCTGGTGATTTGATTGAGCGTCACGCGCTGTGTGATATCCGCCGGCTCATGGTGCATGTCGGAGCGCTGCATCAAACTGCGCAAATCGTCCGGCGAACATCGTCTTGCCAGCGCAATCAACCAATCTTCAATGAAGGCGGAGGAAACGGTTGTAAGGTGGATCGGCTCCTGAGTGCGCACACCGTCTCCCTCCTATTTGGCAGTTTTAGATAGCATTTTGGCAATATCTCATGTTTTCCGCCGAAATTGATCTTGCATAATGTCACTATGAACAAGTCCCAAGGCGACCAATTGTAAAGACGGCCTAGTGTAGCACGGCAATGAATTATTCCTCTCCAATGGAAGACATTATGTTTTGCGTCGAGCATCTGTCCCATTGGCCAGAGCTTTCGGCCATGGCTGCCTATCCGGACATTGAGCTTGACGATGTTGATGCCGTATTGGCTGGCTTTTCGCGCTTTTGTTCGGAGAAGATCGCTCCACTGTCGCAGTCAGGGGACCGGGTTGGGCCGAACTTTGACCAAGGCAAGGTCTCCATGCCTGAGGCCTATCGTCAGGCCTATGCGCAATTTGTGGAAATGGGCTGGCAAAGCCTACCCCACAGCGCAGAACATGGCGGCATGGGGCTGCCAAAGGTGGCGGGTGCCGCGGCGCTGGAAATGCTCAATGCGGCTGATATGAGCTTCGGCCTTTGTCCATTGTTGACCGATGGGGCAATTGAAGCACTTCAGATCACCGGCTCCCAGGCGCAAAAGGATGCTTATCTTGGCCCATTGGTCTCGGGAGTCTGGTCCGGCACGATGAACCTGACTGAGCCGCAGGCGGGAAGCGATCTGGGCCTGGTAAAAACCAAGGCGGTGCCCGCTGGCGATGGCACGTATCAAATATCCGGCACCAAGATTTACATCACTTACGGTGCGCATGATCTGTCTGAAAATATAATCCATCTCGTGCTGGCCCGCACCGCAGATGCGCCCGAAGGGCCAAAGGGGCTGAGCCTGTTTCTCGTTCCCCAGAAATTGGTCAATTCGGATGGGTCGCTGGGAGACGTGAATTCGGTCACCTGCGTCAGCCTTGAGCACAAGCTTGGTGTCCGGGCCAGCCCCACGGCTTTCCTGGACTACCAGCAGGCAACCGGCTTTTTGATAGGCGAGGAAAATGCCGGCCTTCGATACATGTTCATCATGATGAATGCCGCGCGTTTCGCAGTTGGTATTCAGGGCGTGGCGACATGTGACAGGGCATATCAACGGGCGCTCAACTTCGCGAAAGACCGAGTTCAAAGTCGGCCCGTAAATGGATCCACCACCGAAGCGGTGGCCATTATTGAGCATCCAGATGTTCGCCGCATGCTGATGCGCATGAGGGCGCTCACGGAAGGTGGGCGCGCTTTATCGATGGCAACGGCGGGCTATCTGGACATCGCCCAACACAGCCCGGACCCCGCCCACCAGCACTTGGCAGAGTTTTTTGTGCCTCTGGTCAAGGCCTCCTGCACCGAGCGGGCCGTGGAGGTGGCGTCCCTGGGCATTCAAATTCACGGCGGCATGGGCTTCATCGAGGAAACGGGCGCCGCGCAGCATTATCGAGACGCACGCATTCTACCCATCTATGAGGGCACGACTGCCATTCAGGCCAATGATTTGTTGGGCCGCAAGGTGCTGCGCGACGATGGCGCAACCGCCAGGCAATTTCTGTCTCTGGTGCAGCAGACCGAAACCGAGTTGCACGGGCAGAACGATGCTGATGCCGCCATCATTGCTCAATGTCTGGCGGAGGCACGCGAGGACTTTGCGGACGCGCTTGAGTGGCTTCTGGAAACTAAGAGCGAAGATATCGATGGTGTGTATGCTGGCAGCGTTCCATTCCTGACCATGGCAGGGACGCTCGCATGTGGCTGGCAGTTGGGGCGCGCTGCAATTGCCGCGCTCAAGGAGCGCCCGCAAACCGGCAGAGCGGATTTTCTGAACGAAAAAATCATGACCGCGCGTTTTTTCGCGGAGCATATACTCGCGGAAACTGGCGTTGACGCAAAGCGGGTGATGCGCGGGTCCACAAGTGTCCTTGGCGGCTTTAGCCGAGACCTGAACTCCATCCAATAGAGGCTCTGAATGTCCGATAGTACAAATCCCGAAGCCTATGAGAGCCTTTCCATCTCACCGCATGACAATGGCGTATACGTCGTTCGGCTCAACCGTCCGGAAAAACGCAATGCGCTGGATGTTGTGACCATCGAAGAGCTGATCCGGTTCTTCAGCGGTGCGCGCCTGGCCGGCGTGAAGTCGGTGGTGTTGGCGGGTGAGGGCGATCATTTCTGCGCCGGGCTTGATCTGATTGAGCATTGGAAGGCCGACCGCAGTCCGGATGACTTTATGCATGTTTGCATGCGCTGGCATGAGGCGTTCAACAAGATGGAATATGGTGGCGTTCCGATCATTGCTGCTTTGCAGGGCGCTGTTGTGGGCGGTGGGCTGGAGTTGGCCAGTGCAGCCCATATTCGGGTGATGGATAAGACCACCTACTTCGCACTGCCCGAGGGGCAGCGGGGTATATTTACAGGCGGCGGCGCGACCATTCGAGTATCGGATATGATTGGAAAATATCGGATGATCGATATGATCCTGACCGGTCGTGTCTATCAGGGCCAGGAAGCGGTCGATCTGGGGCTGGCGCAATATCTCGTCGACGGTTCGAGCTTTGACAAGGCCATGGAGCTGGCGAACAAAACTGCTCAAAATCTACCCCTGACCAATTTCGCCATTTGCTCCGCCGTGAGCCATTTGAACAATATGTCAAATATGGATGCGGCCTATGCTGAGGCTGTGATGGCGGGCGTGGTAAACACTCAGCCCGCCGCGCGCGAAAGGCTTGAGGCCTTTGCAAACAAAACGGCGGCCCGCGTCCGGCCCAATAGCTGACACTCGTGGGGAGGCGAAATGCAGCAAAATTTTGAAGCGCTGAAAAAATCAGCGGCCAATTATGTGCCTCTGTCACCGATTTCTTTCCTCAATCGGGCAGAGACGCTCCATGGCGACCGCACATCCATTGTTTATCAGGACACCCGGCACACTTGGTCTGACACCGCAAAACGCGTCAGAGCGGTGG
>JBCBZX010000161.1:0-6940 GCA_039815105.1 Pseudomonadota bacterium | reverse complement strand
TGCACTTCGCCGCGCCAGCACAGATCCGCCCCGGAGATCCCGGTTGGGAAGCCCATATAGTTTTCAATGCGGCTGGATGTGCCGGCCTGCCCGCCTATGGCTACATCTTCCACCACCAGGGCCTTCAATCCTTCTGCTCCGGCATAAACGGCGGCTGCCACCCCCGCCGGGCCGCCGCCCACAATGAGTGTGTCAAACACCTCGTTCTCGTCGATGTTGAGGTCAAGGCCCAGCAGTCCGGCGAGTTTGAGGGGCGTGGGGTCTCGGAGCACCCGGTCGCGGCCGAACACCACCAAGGTCTCACCAATGGAACAGGCATTCCCCTGCCAGATGGCCATCGCCTCTTCGCTTCCATGGGCCACGACGCGGTAGGGAATGCGGTTGCGGCTGGCGAAAGCTATGAGTTTGAGAACCAGACGATCATTGTCCCGGCCAACAATGTTCAACGATGTGTCCTGACTTTCGATCTGGCGCCGGCGGCGTGCCGCAAACACCGTCAGCACGATGTCTGAAATTTCTGGCACCTGCGCCATCAGGTCGAGCATGGCTTGACGGGGGACTGCAATGCACTTGGTGGGTTGCTCAGCGCGCATTGGCAGGGAGTAAGAGCCCCCAGACAGAAAGGCGATTTCGCCCATGAACTGGCCCGCACCCAAGCTTGCTTCCAGATATCGTTCCCGTGTGTAGGGATGCACAAGAATGACTTCGCCCTCGAGCACATAGAAGAATGTGTCCATTGGGTCGCCGATTTCAGCGATCATCTGTCCAGCGGAGTAATCGACAATCTTGCCGATGTCTTGCAGGGCTTGCACATGCTCCTGAGTCAGCGGCAGCCGCTGCATGACTTTTAGGTCAGCGCCGATGGTTTCCATGCTTAGTTCCGCCTCATCCTCACCTGTTTGCCGGTGGTTAGGATAGCGGGAATCGTGCTGGTGGAAAGCGTCGTGTTTCCGGAAGTTGTTTTACAGCCGATCGCCAAGCGGCAATGGCGGTTCTTCTTTCATCAGAAGAATTGAGATCCGGCGGTTCGCCGTCAGGAATGGGTCGTTGGGGAACAATGGCTGGGCGTCCGCACGGCCAATGACCGAGTGCAGGCGGGATGTGGACAGGCCGGACTGAACCAGCAGCATCCGTGCCACGTTGGCGCGATCCGCAGACAGCTCCCAACCAGTGTAGCTTGGATCGGCGTAGAGCTGTCCGGCAGTTGTGTGGCCGGTCAGCCGAATTCTATTCGGCAGGCGCTCCAGCGCAGGCGCCAGCGATGCCAACAGTGTTTTGACCGTCTGATAGGGGATGCGCGAGCCTTCGGCGAACATGGAGCGCCCCTCCTGATCCACCAAGTGGATGTTCAGGCCCTCTTCGGTCTCTTCCAAGACGATATTTTTTGACAGGGCGGCGATTTCCGGCAGATCCTGCCACGCTTGGCGCAATGTTGCGACGGCGGACGCGAACTGTCTTTCGATCTCAATATTACTTCGGCGATCGTCCCGTGTGTTGTCTTCCTGCCCCTGGATACGTTGAAAATCCTCGTTCTCGTTTTCGATATTGGTCTCATCTTCGGTGTCAATGATCGACACATCCTTGAGAAATTCACGTATCGGGCGCCCTTCCAGTTCCAAAACCCCCGACAGTTTGATGTCGGTTCGTATGCCAAACGCCTCGCGCATGGAGCCTGCAACGATTTGCAGTCGCTCTTTATCCTGCACAGAAAAGGAAATGATGAGAACAAAGAAGCAGACCAGGATACTCATCAGATCGGCGAAGGTGACAAGCCACTCTGGAACGCCGCCGCCGGCCTTCTTCTTGCGTCCTGCCATCAGGCTGCCTCGGCTTCTTCCATCAGGCCGGCGCGCTGGCCTTCGGGCAGATAGGCGATCAGCATTTCGCGGATCAGAGCGGGTGATTTGGCCTCGCGAATTTGGATGACGCCGTCAATGATGAGGGTCTGATTGAGCTCCTCAACACCAAATTTGGCCTCAAGCTTGTCTGCAATCGGCAAGGCCACCAAGTTGGCCAACACAGCGCCGTACAATGTCGTCAAAAGGGCGATGGCCATGGCGGGGCCAATGGTCGCCGGGTCGTCCATATTGGCCAGTAGCTGAACGAGGCCAACCAGCGTCCCAATCATGCCGAAGGCCGGGGCGGCATCGCCCAGGGCTTTGAAAACGCGCTGGCCCTCTTCAAGCCGGGTCATGTACAGGTCTCGCTCGCGCTCCATCGCGTCACGGATGAAGTTCACGTCATAGCCATCGGCAATATATTGCACGCCCTTAGCCAGATTTGCGTCGTCTACATCTGCATTCTCAAGCCCGAGCGGTCCGTTCTTGCGCACAAGGTCAGCGAGATCGCAAATTTGTTCAACCATTGTGCGTGGGTCGGTCTTTTTGTGTGTGAAAGCGACTTTGCCGCCCGTGGCGAAGGCCGTCAGCACCCCGGAGAGGGGGAAGCGAATGAGGGTGGCGCTGATGCCGCCACCGATCACGATGAGAACCGAAGCCACATCAACAAATTGTTGGATTGAACCACCGAAAAGCATCGCGGCGACGATGATCGCAAAGCCAGCAATGATGCCGATAATGGTCGCCAGATCCATAAAACCCTCCGGAGGCGCGCTGTGTTTGGGGGGTGGTGGGGCATTGATTACCCCTGCGCGTCCGCCGCAACTTAGAAAACTATGGTAAATCCGCCGTTAAGATCGTGCGACCCGGGTGTGCCCCGGGTGCGGACGGGGGTGATGTGGCCTGGCGCGGCTTGCCTGTTTCCCAAAACGTTCGCCCCCTTCGCTTTGCAAGCGTTCGTTAACCATGGCCGTTTACACTTTGCCAAGATTGAGCGGCCCCGTTGGGGCCAGCCTTGACGTGTGGAAGAGCTCTTGCTGCTCAATGGTCGAAAATTAGGTGCCATGAAGGCTCGTCGGGCTCAGCATTATGGTCTGGCAAGCGCAGCCGTTTGCGCACTATTGGCCCTACCGGGCCATGCCTTTGGTCAGACGGCACAGGGCGCGACATCGCCTTTGACCGGTGGCCTGCGCGGGTCTTCCCCCGTGGGTGATCCGGTTCTGGTAAACACCACACGCGGGCTGCCGACGAGCAATCTGACCGGCGGCAATCTGGCTGGCAGCGACCCCAACACAACAGGCTCGACCGCCGCAAACCCGCCCAATGGACAAACCATCGCCCCGCCGCGCGCTGCACCCGCAGTGCCCATCAGCAGCGCAAATCCGATTGGTCCGGTTGGACCGCCGGACAGCTCGCTGGCAGCGACCGGTGCCGAAACCGTGTCCGCACCGGCTGGACCCAGTTTTTCCCCTGAGCCGCTGACCGATCCGTATGCGCCTCAGCCATTGCGCATTGGCAGCTTCAACGTGAATGGCGAAGCCAGCTTAACCTATGGTCGCTCCAGCAACCTCTCAAATTCAGCTGGTGGCACCCAAGGCCGCTTTGGCAGATTTGGCTTTGAAGGTGGAGCTGTGTCCGACTGGTCGCGCCATCAACTCAGGTTGTCCAGCGCAGCCGAAGTCGATCTCAATCGAGGCGCGGGGCGCAATCGGGATACAGACTTGGACCTGGCGGCCGATTTACGTCTGGATGTGGGTGGCGCTTCGTCCATTGGTATCTCCGCCACCTATGGCCTGTTCACGGAAGATGCGTCCTCGCCTGACGCTTTGATAACTGGAAACGACAATCCCTTCTTGTCCGAATATGCCCTAGGCGTGACCTATGAGCGCAATGCGGGTCTGGTGGGTCTTCAGCTGCGCGGCGGATTAACTGCCGCCCGGTATGGTGACATTAAAATTGCGGGGCAACCGGCCGTCAGCCAGAACCAGCGCGACCGCAATGGCGCCACGCTGGGCGGGCGCCTAAGCTATAATGGGGGCGGGCGCATAACGCCGTTTGTTGACGCAGAGTACGAACTTGGTCGCCGGGTCACACCATTGGACGCAAACGGCTTCGACCGACGTTTCAACGGAATGCGTGCCGCAATCGGTGCGCAGGTTGAGGTGACCGGCAAGTTGGCTGGTTCGCTTGAGGTGGGTTATGGCCGCCGTGACTTTGCCGATGTTCGCCTGCCTGATATCGGAGGGCTGGTGGTCAATGGCAATCTCGACTGGCAAGCGAACGACCAACTTCGTGTTGGCCTGAACCTAAATACTGATTTTTCCGGCCAATCCACCGCAGGGGTGAGCGGCTCGATCGCCCGGGGGGCCGGTGCGTCAATCGACTGGCAAGCGACGGAGGCCCTGGCGCTCGGCTTGACCGCCGGTGTGTCACGCACGGACTACTCCAATGGGCAGCGCGACAACCAATACACAGTTTCAGGTACTGCGGATTATTGGCTGACACCACATGCTGGTCTAACGGGTCAGGTCACCCGAACGCGTTTGAACACCAATCGGGTTGGTGCAGCTTATTCGGCAACCGAGGTCGAGCTCGGGCTTAAGGTACGGCACTGAACCCGGCTTTTGCACACCGCGCTCGCGACCTAAGGTAAGGTGATTTCACAGAGCTGCCATATTTGGTAAACAGACCCTTTAGAAATTCCCTCTAGGTTTGGCCAATGACAGGTGTGCTTTGCTTCAGGAGGTTCCAATGGACCGGTTTCGCAAACTATTGATCACGGTGTGGGTTGCCGCTCTTTTGAGCCCGCTCACAGCCATGCCGGCATTCGCCGACGCAAATTTTCAAAAGTGGATTCGTGACTTTTATTCCGTCGCAGCCCGTGAGGGTATCAGCCGTGGCACTTATGATCGTGCGTTCTCCGGCGTCACTTCGCCAGACCAAACGGTTCTGAAGAAGGCCCGTTATCAGCCCGAATTCCGTTCGTCGCTCAAGAAATATTTTTCCACGCGGGTGAATGATTTTGCGATCCAAAAGGGCCGGAAGATGGAGGCCAAGTGGCGTACGACATTGGAGCGTATCGAGCGCCAGTTTGGTGTTGACCGCTGGACCCTGATGGCGATCTGGTCGATGGAGTCCAGCTTTGGCTACATCTTGGACAAAAAATATGCGAACCATAACATCGTTCGCGCGCTGGCCACTTTGGCCTATGCTGACAAGAAGCGCCGCAAGTTTGGGCGTGGTCAGCTGCTTGCTGCGCTGAAGATGCTTGAGCGCGGCTATATTCAACCAAGCCAGCTTCGAGGCTCCTGGGCAGGTGGCATTGGACACACCCAATTCATACCGGGCAGCTATCTGCTTTACGCCGTCGATATGGATGGTGATGGTCGACGCGACATCGTAAACTCCGTCCCCGATGCGCTGGCCACAGCCGCCAATCTTCTCAAGAAAAATGGCTGGCAGACCGGTAAAACCTGGGGCTATGAAGTTATGGTTCCATCCGGGTTCAACTATGGATTGCTCAACGACCCCAAATTTAGCTTGGCTGAATGGTCTCGCCGCGGCCTAAAGCGCCCCTTGGGCAATTCGTTTCCACGGCCCTCCGAGCAGGCTCACTTGAAGATGATTGGTGGTGTGAAGGGCCCTGCGCACTTGATGATCCGCAATTTCTACGTTCTCAAACGCTATAATAATTCCAACAAATATGCGCTGGCGGTGGGGCATCTTGCAGACCGAATGCGCGGTTTTGGCGAATTTGCAAAACCCATCCCAAATGACAATGGGACCCCCGGTTTGAGCATTGCGGACTCAAAGGCCCTGCAAAAAATTCTTCAAGCCAAAGGTTTTTACAATGGCGAGATAGATGGAAATATTGGCTCGGGATCAAAGGCTGCCATTCTCCAATATCAGATTTCTGTTGGTTTAAAGGCTGATGGCGTGCCGTCGGCGAGCCTGCTCAAGAAAATGCGCGGCGGATGATTTCATCAAGCGCGATATCGTACAAAAAGACGCGAGGCTTGGCCTTGCGTCTTTTCTTATGCATGGGCCTGTGCCTGGCATTCGCCTTTGGTTTTTCCATGGTGAGTGCAGAAACAAGTCCGGTCTGGGCGCAGCAACAGAATTTCTTCCAGCGTATTTTTGGACCGAGAAAAGCCAAAAAGCCGGAAGTTCAGAAGAAACGTGTCGTCAAACGCGCGTCCCGCCCAAGGGCGGCCAGCAAGCCCCGCCGGTCCACCACGGCCTCCCGCGCGGCAGCCGCATCCAGCGCCGTTGAGAAGGTTGAGAACGCTTCGGTTATTCTGGTGGCAGGTGATTTTTATGCCGGCGCGGTCGCACGGGGCCTGGACACCGCTTTTTCCGGTGATGCTGCAGTGCGGGTGGTCAATCGGTTCAACGGTAATTCCGGCATCGTGCGGGACGATTTCTACGATTGGACAATTGAGCTTGGTCCGATGATCGATGAGCTCTCGCCGGCTGCCATCGTATTCATGGCCGGGGCCAATGACCGACAGCCCATTCGCAAGGACGGGCAAACCTTCGACAAGCTGAGCCAGGAATGGTCGGAAGAGTACCGCGCCCGCATTCAGCAAATATCCAAGATCGCATCCGAAAAACGTGTGCCCCTTTTCTGGTTGTCCACACCGCCGCCTCGTTCAGGCGTCATGAGCAGAGATTATCTTGCGTTCAATGCCACGCTGGATGCTGCACTCGCAGTTGGGTTTGGGGAATATGTTGATGTTTGGGACAAGTTCAGCACCGATGAAGGGGCGTTCACCGCCCAGGGGCCAGATGTAAATGGCCAAGTGCGCCGGTTGCGCACAAATGATGGTTTGAACTTCACAAAGGCCGGAAGGCGCAAACTGGCGTTTTATGTTGAACAGCCCCTGCGGTCCCTTTTGGCTGGCCGCAGCGACGATGTGTTTGCGGCGGCCGCAAATGAAGACGCTGACAATGGTGCCTTGGAGCCTGCCGAGCCTGTCGGCCTCATCACTCGTGTCGCTCCGACTTCCCTTGCCGTGCTCCCGGGTGATGCCAGTATTGCTGATGGGTTAGATCTTGCGGGCGGACCCGTTGCTGCAAGGGCGATCGCCTCTGGTTCCGTA